>JBGPJK010000001.1:0-46262 GCA_041485425.1 Terriglobia bacterium
ATCTGCGTCTTCGAGGAGCCAACTTGAGATTGCGCGACAGTCGTTGGACGCTGCGCTCCGCCTGAATTCGGAAGAGACCGGAACACTTGTTCTGCTGGGTCAGGTGGCACTAGCACAGGCAGACCTCGCGACCGCGGAACAGCACTTTGCGCATGCCTGCCAGGCGAATCCGCGTGCAACGAATGTATGGTTTCTGCGCGGCTACATCGCCTGGAAGCAACGGGACTTCCGGCAAGCGTCGGCAATGCTAGCCACCGCACGCAACGCCCGAGGCCGCGACTGGAAGCCGGCCGGATCGGCCCTCGAAGGCGATGTGCAGCGTCGCATGTACAGCGAATCCGGCTTCCTGAACGTGTTCGAACAGCAATGGGATGGTTCCCCGGACCTTACCCGCTCCTATGCTCAACTGGACGCCTACCTTCGCCGCTTCCGGTGATGGGCGCCATTATAGTCGCAAGGAGGAGTGTGGTTCACACGGACGTGCAGCGGGCAAGCCGGGTGCTTCATGCGGGCCGCGATCAGGTGCTCCCGGATTGCCGGTTTAGCGTTCATGCGTGGAAATTCCTCCGGGGCCTGTGACATCTCATCAGTCACCACATCACCGTAGATGTTCATGGTGGTGCGGATGTCCGGAAAAAAGGAGGCTTTGGATCTGATCGCGACGAGATGTGTTGCGGTTGGCTTGAGGCAAGCTGGCTTCCGCTATGCCTGCCAGGGCTTCTGTTTGGCGCTGTTGCCCAGGGCCACCAGAAAAATGGCGCTCCTGCCTTCGGCGTGTGGGGAGAAGAAGCGGGTCACTTCGTCGTCGTAAAAAGTGAGGCCGGTGGCGCCCAGTCGCTGGGCGTAGGCCGCAAGATACAGCTTGCCGCCGAGGATGCCGGCTTCCAGCTGCACGGCGCGATACCCGCGGTTGCCAAAGCGCTGGAAAATCGGCTGCAAGTCCGCCAGGAAAAAGATATCCACGGCGGCGTCGGCAGGCAACTGTTGCTCCAATCCTAGATAACCCGCCTGGTCGCGGAAATTTCCCTGCTTCAAACACTCGAGCATTCCACGGTCGCGGTGGAAAACGTAAGCTCCGGATTCGAGCCCTTCCACGGCATGGACAATCAGGTATAGCTGGTTGAACTGAGATCCCATCGGATCGAGGAAGTCAGCTGGCACTCCGCGGGTAGTTCGGTCCAGCATGGTGGAGAGCTGCGCCAGGCTGATCGGCGTCTGGGCAAACTTGCGGCTGGAACCACGCCGCAGAATGACCTGCTCGATCGGGTCGCGAGGCATTTCTGCATCAGATAAAGGCTGGAGCTGGACGAGTGGTCCGGCAGGTGGCAGAAGGTTGGTCAGCGGGCTACGACCATGCCACAGCGCAACCTCCTCGGCCGAACACAGCGAAGATGCAGCGTGCATTTCGCGCATGAGCGGATAGTCAACCTCATGCCGGGAGAGCGGAACGGTTTCGAGGCCGAGAGGGGAGACTTCTGCTGGGGATTGCGGTGGGAAAGCGGAGACGTGGCCGAGGGCCACCAGCGAGAAGGCCACCTCGCGCTGGGAATCGACATCCAGCAATCCGTTCACCGTCGCGTCCACAAAGCCGCACACTACCTTGGCGGGCAGCCCCAGGGCGGTGGCGACGGCCAGCAGGTTGGCGAGCAGCGTGCCGTTGTCCCAGCCGAAGTGGCGGTAGGTGCGGGCCTGATACTTCCAGGCATTGCGCCAGTAAGTACAGGTGCAGACGATGATCAGCGGCGCGTGAGCGATGGCAGGTTCACCGCCGGTGGCCTCGAGCAGGACGCTGCGATAGTCTCCGGCGCGCAGCCTGCGCAGCCCGAACTCGGCAGGGGCGAAGTGATAGACGCCGGCCTGCAGGTCGGCGAGGTCGCCGCAAACCAGATACAGCTCGACCTCGTAGAGCGCTCCGGTGCAGGCCGCTGCGCGAAAATAGATTTCGCCGCCGGGATACTTCCTGTGCCGGGTAATACCGGCGGAAAGGTATAGGAGTTGGGCCACCGCCTCCAAGTCCGGCGCCGCGTCGGTCTGGGCGGGGACGCTCTCGGCGATGGCAGAAAGGGCGGCTATCCCGGTTTGGCGCACCTCGCTGGGCAAGCGCGACGGCTCCAGCGCGGGGTAGATCTTGAACGGCACGGGCTGGTTGGCAAAGTCTAAGAAATGTGGGTTGGCCCGGATGCTGGCGTAGGAATGCTTGGTAGCGTTGTGATAACTCCAAGCGGCCTGAGTATTGCGGTTGTCGGGCATAACGGCCATGTGTAAGTGGTCATCGGCATATTAACCCGTGGCGAACCTCAGGTCCGGGCGAATCACCCCCGCACCCTAGCTAAATCCCGCCGATATGAGGAACACATTGCGAACGGCGAGGCGCCAGAGCGCGTGAGGAATGGAAAAACCTGGATCAATCGCTTCCGCCTTGCCGTACTCCTCAAGCGCTTGCGGTCAAAGGAGGAGCCGCAAGGCGCTGGGATAGTGTCCGAGTAGCCGGTTCCCGGCGGAAGCTGCCGCCCGGGTTTCGCAGACGGCGCTGGTTTCGCAGCCTGGTAGATCCCACCAGGGCGCACTTCACCCCTGGCCATGCCGTGCACTAGCTGTTTTCTGCACGTCGCAAGATTCCCCATCGTATAATGACGCGCCATTCCCCCGGGCAACTGCTCCTAGGGAGACGCCTTTGTCGGCTTGGAAGCGAGTGTGGATCAGTTTGCTGCTGGCGGCCGTTGTCTGCCTGATCGGGGCCGGCGCCCAACAGTCGGCTGTCTTCAGTGACCTGGAGTACTGGGCCTACGATTTCCTGGTCAACCACAGCGGGTATTCCTCGCCGCCCGACAATATCGTGGTCGTCGATTTCGACGACGCCACCTTTGCCAGCATTAACCGGTATCCCATTCCGCGTGGCACCATCGCGCAAGTGATCCGCAGCATCTCGGCCGGGAACCCGCGGGTCATCGGGATGGATATTTTTCTTTCCGAGGAACGCACGCCCAAAGAAGACCAGCAAATGCGTGACGCGCTGACCAGCGCGGGAAATGTGGTGGTAGCCAGCCAACTGGCCGGCGGCGGTTTGCCCGCCGCCATGCCGCTTCCGTATTTCTGCGAACCGCCCGCCCCCGGTTCCGATCCCGGGTACTGCCAGGAGGGCGCGCCGGGAGCGCTGGGCCATGCGTTCGTCAACATGCCGGTGGACAGCGACGGCTTCATCCGACGCATGAGCCTGCTTGCCGACGGGGGCCACCCTGCCATTTCCTTTCCACTGTTCTTGGCCCAGCAGTACACCGGGGAGGCGCTGCAGCCCGCGGATCACTGGGCGGCGCGTTTCTTGGGCAGGCGCATTCCTTACGCGGAACCGGAGCTTCACACCGTACTCATCGGCGACTGGAGTCTTACCCCGGCGCGAAGCATCTCCGCGCTCGCGGTTCTCAACGGACAAGTGGACGTCGCCAGGGAATTCCGGGACAAGCTGGTGCTGGTCGGGCAGGGAAGCGATGCCGCCCACGATCGCCACTTTACCCCGGTGTTTCGTCCGCGGCGCGCGGGGAATTGGCGGGCGCGCCTCTCCGGCACTGAGATTCACGCCGCAGCCGTCGAGACGCTTCTGCGCGGGAACCCCGTCTCGGTCGTTTCATCGCGTGCGCTTTGGGCCTTCAACTTCGTGTTCGCGATGTTGCTTGTCTGGCTGCTCCTGCGCTTGCCCCTGCGCTATGGGGTGCTGGCAGTGCTGGTCGGCATGGCTGGAGCATACGGGCTGGCGCAGGCGCTCTTCACCGGGTGGCATTGGTGGATGCAGTTTGTTACCACCGAATTTGCGGCAGCGTTGGCGCTGCCGGCGAGTACAACCTACCAGTTCGTGCAGGAACGGTTTCTCCGTTCGGAAATTACCGCCGAGCGCGAACAGATCATGGGGCTGTTCTCCCGCTATGTTTCGCCGGAGGTGGCGCGGCAGATCTGGGAGCGGCGCGCGGAAGTCGTGATGGCCGGCGAGGAACGGGTGGCCACGGTGCTGTTTTCCGACATTCGCAGCTTTACGGCCATGACCGCCGGCAAGCCATCCCCAGTTGTCCTGGCCTGGCTGAACGAATACCTCACGGCGATGGACGAAGTTATTACCGAGCAGGGTGGGTTCCTGAACAAATTCATTGGCGACGGCCTGATGGTGCTGTTCGGCGTGCCGCTGAGCGAAGGCACCGAAGCGGACGCCTGCCGCGCGCTGCGAACCGCCGTGCGCATGCTCGAACGAGTGGACGAACTCAATCGCCTGCACAGCAGCGATGGCGAGAAGCCGCCGCTGCGCATCGGCGTCGGCATTCACACCGGCCTGCTCACCTGCGGCAACGTGGGTTCGCCGCAGCGGCTGGAATACTCCGCTATCGGAGAGACGGTAAACCTGGCCTCGCGCTTGGAGAGCCTTACCAAAGACTTCCATACCGAGATCGTCATGAGCAGTGCGACCGCCGAGGCCGTCGGGAAACAGTTCGCAAATCTTCGCGACCTGGGAGACGCGCCCGTGCGCGGTTTCGAGGAGAAAATTCGGTTGTACACTATTGAGCGGGCACGGTCCACGTCTAGTAAGTCATCCGCTTCAGCGTTGGGGGAAGTTTGATGAAATCCTTGTTGGCCGTTTTCTTTGCAGCTCTCATCTGGCTGCCGTTGCAACAGACAACCCAATCGCCCGCCAGTCCACCGCAGGCAACACAAACACAACCGCAGACACAGCCACAAACGGCTCCGAAGCAAAGCAGCCCGGCGGCCAAGCCTCCAATGAAGCATGTGCACGTGCACCTGGAGGGTTTTGAACTCGACAAGAAGTCCGCTGACCAGAGCGGCAACACGCAAACCGGCGGCGCCACTCGCGGCGCGGGGCCGACGGTCTTCCTGTCCGCACCCCATCTTGCCAAGCTCTACACCCTGACTCCGACCTTCTACTGGACAAGCGGCGTCAAAACAAAAGCGTTTTTCTTTCGCCTGTTCGACGCCGACGGCGACGTCGGGTACGAAGCCCACATCCCCGGCTTCAGTCTGCAATATCCGGCTAGCGCCCCCGCACTGGAGCCCGGCAAAACCTATATCTGGACCGTCCAGGCAGGACTCGGCTTGCTGGGTGGCGGGAGTATACCGGTGCAGTTCGTCGTACTGAGCCAGGCGGAACGCGCAGAGCTGGAGAAGGAATTAGCGGGTGCGGATGCGATGAAGCGCGCGGCCATCTTTACCGACCGGCGCCTGTGGTACGACGCGATCGGAGCCTACACCGAACTGATCGCCCAGCACCCGGACATGCCGGGCCTCTACGAAAAGCGTGGGGACATCTATGACCAGATCGCGGCGACACAGGCGCTGGCGCAAGCGGATTTTGAAAAAGCGGAGGAATTGCGGGGTGCCGGACAGCACTGACCGACGCGGGCTCGGGGACGTTGCTGGCCGCTTATCGCCTGTGGTATACCTGTCGCCACACCTGATCAGCAGCCGAGATGTTCAGCTCCCGAGGAGAATTGTCATCATGGATTTGGTTCATCGCAAGCAGCAACAGAAAGACACTCGAACCGGCCGCGACTGTCGTTTTTGTCACCAACTCGATCCCGAGTTCGGCAGCCGCACGCCGATGGATCGCTGGGTGGTCTCAGAATTGGACGACACCGCGTCGGCGCACCTTAGCGAAGATGGCTACGTGAAGCACCGCATGCTGGAGATGGCGATGCGTTTCGGGGCCCGGATAGCACCGCTGAAATCCGGAGCCGCTTAGCGGCAAGAATTACCCTGCTGCCGAAGATAGCCCGTTCTGCCCCGCTGTAACTCATTGACACACCACCACAAACGTGGACAACCCTGATCTCCGGCAGAGCAACTAAATATTTAGTTGACGTTTCCGTTTTGCTGCGTCTAATAAATGAGGACAGTCAGATCCCAGCGGGAGGATGGCCGTTTGCCGCGCAAGCAATCCGAGACCCTGACCGAAGCTGAGCTACGGCTCATGAACGTGCTGTGGCAGAAGAGGTCCGCCACCGTTCATGAGGTGATGCAAGCTCTCCCCGAGAAGCCACCGCTCGCCTACAACTCCGTCCTGACCACCATTCGTATCCTGGAAAAGAAGGGATATGTGAAGCACGTGAAAGACGGGCGTGCCCACGTCTATATACCGAAGGTGGATCGCACGGACGCGACGCGCTTCGAAATCCGGCACCTGGTGAGCCGCTTTTTCAAGAATTCCCATGAGCTGCTGGTATTGAACATTCTGGAAGACCAGAACATCGATGCGGAAGAGTTAAATCGCTTGCGCAAGCTGGTGGAAGGGAGCAAGTGAGCCCGATATGACGGCAGCGCTCGACCTGCACGCGATTGCACAGATCTCGGCCCAACGCATGGTGGACTGCCTGGTGGGGGGCGTGGGGCTCACGATTTTCGCCGGGCTATTGCTGCGAGTGGCTCGCCGGCAGAACTCGGGCACGCGATTTGCAGTTTGGTTTTCCGTGCTGGGAGGGATTGCCGTTCTGGCTGGGTTCGGCGGAGCGTGGGTGAGCGGCTGGGGCGCGGTCCCTTCAGCGGCGATGGCGGAGCGGCCGGCGATCACGGTGCCGAGTTCCTGGGCGCTGTACCTGTTCCTGGCATGGGCTGGGGCTGCTGGGGTAGGTCTGGTGCGCGTCGGCGTGGGCCTCTGGCACTTGTACACTTTGCGCAAGACTTGCGTGGCGATTGATCCGGAACGTCTGGATCCGCTGTCGCGGGAAACCATCGTGCGGTTCCGGGGAGCAAGAGCAGTCACGATTTGCATTTCCGATCGGGTGCAGGCACCCACCGCGATTGGCTTCGTGAAACCTGCGGTCGTTCTCCCGGGCTGTCTGATGGAAGAGCTATCCACTGCGGAGTTGCAGCAGGTCCTGCTGCACGAACTGGCGCATTTGCGGCGCTGGGACGACTGGACCAACCTGTTGCAGAAGATCCTCAAGGCTCTGCTCTTCTTTCATCCCGCAGTGTGGTGGATTGAACAGAGGATTTCGCTGGAGCGGGAGATGGCGTGCGACGACGCCGTGCTGGCAGAAACCGCCAACCCGCGGGCCTACGCGCAATGCCTGCTATCTCTGGCGGAGAGGAGCTTTCTGAAGCGCAGCCTGGCACTGGCGCAAGCGGCGGTGAGCCGCATCCGGCAGACCTCGGTGCGAGTGGCGCAGATTCTGGACGTGAACCGCCCCAGCGCAACCCGCGTGTGGAAGCCAGCGGTGTCGCTGGTGGCGATGTTTTCCTGCGCGAGCCTGGTTTTTCTGGGGCGCGCGCCGAAACTGGTCGCATTCACGGATAACCCTGTTCCCAGGGTAGCTGCTTCGGCACTGTCAGCGTCTCCTGCTGCTCTGCCCGCTACCCCAGGTGCGCGCGTCGATGCGAAGCTTCAGCAGGTGGCGGCCAGCCACGTTCAGCGGCATTCCTTGCCCACCGCGCGGCCGCTGGTAGGGGAAGCGAAGTCCACGCCACCAGGTCTGAGGGCGAACCGGCCTGCGACATCCGCCATCGCGGCGAAGTTGACACCGGAGGCCAGCGCACCCAGTCCGTTCCTGGCCGAAGATTCCAGCGCCAGCGACAGTGTCGGGCCGGTCCCAGAAACGTTCCTGGTATTGGTGGAGAGTCGCAGCTCCGCCGCCACCGGCGCAACCGAGTGGCAGATCGCAGTGTGGCGGGTTACCGTGCTGCGCCAGACCAGCAACCCAGTCGCGAAAGGAATTTCCCGGAAATCAACTTAAGCCGTGGGCCAGCAGCCCCGGGTCGAATTATCGGGCAATCAACTAAGGAATTAGTTGCAATACAAACTACAAGGATGGTGACGAAATGAAAGAGTGGATCAGAAAGCATTGGACGACCATAGCCAGGCGATCGCTGCTTGCACCGGCGTTGGCATTGGCGGTAGCGGCATCGTTTGTAACCTATGAATGCATCAAGCCGGCGGCCGCCACGGCGGCGGTGGCGGCTCCTCCGGCAGCACCGCTGGATGCGGATAGCGTCAGCGCATTGCTGGCGCTCGACCAGGCGATGGAAACACTGGCCGCGCGGGTTACGCCGGCGGTGGTCAACGTCGCCGTGACTTCCAAGACCAAGCCGGTCTCCGCGCTCAGCGGACAAGAACCCGATGACGATCAGAGCCAGGATCAGATTCCTCCTGATATCCGCCGCTTCTTCAGTCCGTTCTTCGGGCACCCCATGCAACCTGGCCCGCAGATCGAGCACGGCATCGGCACCGGGGCGATCATTTCGCCTGATGGCTACATTGTCACCAATGATCACGTGGTACATGGCGCGACCGACATCCGCGTCACTTTGAGTGACCGGCGCGTACTGCCGGCGAAGCTGATCGGCGCCGATCCGCTCACCGATCTGGCGGTGATCAAGATTCAGGGCACGAATTTTCCCAGCGTTCCCTGGGGGGACTCGGCCGGGTTGCACCCGGGGCAGACGGTGCTGGCCTTCGGCAACCCACTCGGACTGCGGTTTACGGTGACGCGTGGAATTGTGAGTGCCTTGAACCGCGCCAACCCCTACAACGATGATCCGCGCAAGCCCGGCGAGTTCATCCAGACCGACGCCGCCATCAACCCCGGCAATTCCGGCGGGCCGCTGGTGAATGCGCGCGGGCAAGTAGTGGGCATCAACACCTTTTTGATCTCGCAGACGGGCGCTTTTTCCGGGATGGGGTTCGCAATTCCCGCGCAGATCGCCCAGCCCACGACCGAGACATTGATCAAGTACGGCAAAGTCAGCCACGGCTACATCGGCATCAGCATTAACGATGTCACTCCCGACAACGCCAAGTTCTTCGGCCTCAAGGAGGCCAGCGGAGCGGTGATTTCGCATGTTGATTCCGATTCTCCCGGCTCCCGCGCGGGGCTGAAAGAGGGAGACGTCATCATCGGGGTGGACGGCCAGAAAGTGAACGATGCCGGACGTTTGCAAGTCGTGATCGGACAGAAGCAGCCGGGCACCAAGGCCGAACTTGAGGTGATGCGCGATGCCAAGACCATGACCGTGCCGGTCACCCTGGCCGACATAAGCAAGAGCGACAACGAGCGCGCCAGCACCGGCGAAGAGCACGGCAAGATGCGCTGGGGCATCGGCCTCGCCGATCTCACGTCCCAACTGCGCCAGCAGATCCAGGCGCCGTCTGATTTGCAGGGCGCGGTGGTGGGCCAAGTCGCGCCCGGCAGTTCCGCCGACAACGCCGGCTTGCAGCGCGGCGATGTGATCGTGGAAGTGAATCGCAAGCCGATGCACAGCGCCGCCGATGTGAAGGACGCTCTTTCCAACGTGCCCAAGGGACAGGATGCGCTGTTACTGGTGTGGTCGAATGGCGGCAATACGTTCCGGGTGCTGCATTCGCCGGAAGCTAGTAGCGGGGAATAGTCCGCCAACCCCGCGTTATAACGGAAAGGAAACGCTGCACTCGCGTGGTCAAGGGACTGCGCCAGTGCAGCGTGTTAGTTTCGATCTCCGAATCTGGTTGCAATCATCAACCCGCTGGGACCGGCCAGCCGCACGCGCCGCACTTCTCCGAAGCCAACCTCCCGCAGCCAAGCCGTGTATTCCGGTTCACTGTAGCTGCTGCCGGCGCGCGTCCCCACCAGCATGTTGAGGGCGAACAGGGCGCCAAAGCGAGGCGCGGTCTTGTCCGGCTCCAGGATGAAGTCCTGCACCACCAGCCTGCCGTTCGGCGCCAGAGCCGCGTAGGCACGGTGGAACAAATCGCGGTTCTCCTCCGGAGAAAACATGTGACAGATGGCGGAGAGCAGAATCAGATCGTAGTCCTCTCCCAAAGGATCATGCAGCATGTCGCCCGGCCGCGTGTGCACGCGATCGGAAAGCCCAGCCTTGCGGATGTAATCCCGGGTAAGAGAAAGCACCTCGGAAACATCCAGCACGTCGGCCTGCAAACCGGGAATGGCTTTCGCGAAGGTGATGGAGTACGCCCCGGATCCGCCTCCCAGGTCCAGCATGCGGCGGAGGCCATCGGTTCCGACCGCTTCGACCACCGAGTGGGCACGCTCGCGGGCGTTCCGGTCCATGGCGGCAATGAAGGCTTGGGTCCAACTGCCATCGCGTTTCCCCGTCTGCACCGCAGTTCCCGCGCGCACACATTCGGTCAGCGTGGACCAGCGCTGCCACAGGTTCGCGGTATGGATCAGGCCGGCACGGGCGTTGTCGCGCGAACCTTCCACAAAAAAGCGGGCGCTGACCGGCGAGACGTGGAAGCTCCCGTCTTTCTTGTCCAGCAGTTTGAGGCTGGCCAGCGCGTTGAGCAGCATCTCAGTGGCTCGGGGATCGGCCTGAATTCTGCCCGCCACCTCTGGCGCCAAAGCGCCCTCGCCCACCGCCGTGAACACGTCCAGTTCCAGCGCCGTCAGCACCGCCCGGCTGCTCATGAACCCGCGAATGGTTTCGTTCAGATCATCGGGCAGGATGCCTGCTTCGTCGCGCGCCTTCAGCATGGCCAGATAGTGCGCATGATGGTCCTGGATTTCCGCGTTCATCGCCGGAGCGTCGGTCCATGCCTTGCGCGCCACGATCTTGCCGGAATCGAGGTGTGAGGTCACGATCTCGCGGACGTCCTCGGCTTGGACCTCCCGGTACCAGGCGCCGTCGGGATAAACGATCATCACCGGCCCGTGGTCGCACAGCCCCAGGCAACCGCTGGTGGTCACATGGACGTCATCCGCCAGTCCGTGGGACTTCAACTCCCGCTGCAGCGTATCCAGCACGCGCCATGAACCCTTTGCCGGACACGAGGGGACCCCCTCTGGTTTTTCCTGGGTGCAGACGAATACATGAAAGCGGAACGGTTCCATCATTTCCTCCTGCTGTGGATAACCCCATTCTGCCGTACCCGGGTGGCATCCCGCCGTGACCCCAATCACAGAGCGCTTTCTGGTGTGCGGACCGGTCTATGCTTTGTCCTTTGAACTTCAGGTCGCGGAATGAGACCTGGTCTTTGTGAGCGCGGGCTCAGGACTTGGGCTGGCAGACCGGCACACCGTGACTATCATTGGAGATGGCGCACCCGCATTCCATCACCTGTTGCAGCCTGCGGCGAGCGCGATGAAGCCGGATTTTCACGGTTGTCACTCTTACTCCCAGAAGGTCTGCTATCTCGGGGGCCGTGAGTGAATGGGCTTCGTGCAGGAGGATCACGGCGCGGTAGTGATCCGGCAGGAAATCCAGGCAGCGCTGCACGCATGCACTCGTTTCCTTCCTTTCGGTGACCTCCAGTACCGACGGAGAAGTCGAAGCTGCCGATTTCACTCGAACGGCGCCCTCCTCGCTGTCCATCGAAACCTGCGGCTGGCGCTGGCGTAAGCGATCGAGGCACACGTGGGTGGCAATGCGGTACAGCCAACCGCGAACCGCTTCCGGATCGCGCAGCGAGTCCCGGCCGCGATACGCACGGAGAAACGTATCCTGGGTCAGATCCTCGGCTTCTGCGGGATTCCTAACCATACGGAGGAGGTAGCGATAGATTCGATCGTGGTAGGTCTCGAACAACACCCCCGCGTCAATGGTTTCAGCCGCCGGTGGCATCCCACTATTTACTCTCGACAGCTCACGGAAGTCTGCGACGACAATCACGGTTGGGTGTGACTCGCCGGCACGGGAAAACCGACATGGCGGTGTGTTTCTGTCTTACGCCGTGTCGCTCAGCGGTGACCTGCCGTCGCGACTTTCTCTTCTGATGAGGCAGGCGGTCCGGCGGCGGGGTGCTTACTTTGCATTTCCTTCATCAACGCCTCACGGTCGCACATCTGCTTCATTCGTGGCTCTCCCGGTCGCGCTGTCGAGATGCCAAACGGTATGTACAGGACGCAGAACCTGACAATGCCGGTCAGCAGGGCCAGCAGGCCGACCACGGCGAGTGCCAGGCCGATGCTGCTCTTGCCGGTAAGCAACAACAGCCCAGCGACAAAAAGAATCGGACCCAGCGTCACTCGCAAGGCTCTGTCAATCCCACCAACATTACGACGGAACATGGCTTCACCAACTCCTTTCCGTGGCTGCGAACGCGTGTGCCAGAAACCATCCCGCTCAGTGGATCTCCACTTCGAGTCCGCCGACCCAGCCCGAGGCCAGGTTGTAGATGAGAGCACTGATCACTGTGGCGATGCTACCGATAATCCCATACACGATGGGACACAAGATCACGGCGAACAGGCCAATGGCACCCGCAAAAGGCAGGTGCGCATGAGGGGCAAACGAGACTCCGGCGAGGGCGATCGCACTGCAGAAAACACCGGCGATCAAACCCAAGAGTGCGTACACCACCAGGCCAACCTTGAACGCAGAAGCGGGACCAATACGCTTGACGACGGCCATATCCTTACCTCCTCCGACCGGGACCAGTGCCCGGTCCTATCCCAAGGACGAAAACGGGAGACAAAAGGATACGGGGAGGTGACAGGGAACTTTCATTCCTCCGGCGGGGTCCGCCATGCGGTCGCACTCTGCACCCCGGGTGCGACTTCCGGGATGACGCCCCGCTCGCGGTAGATCGGACGCACCGCCTCCCGGATGGCCGGCAAATAGTGTGCGAACCAGCCTGCGCCCAGGATGCAAATCGCGCCCCCGAGGATCAGCGTTTTCGGCGCGCCGATCCTGCTCGCCAGCGCTCCCGCCAGCAGACTGCCGAACGGGGCCATGCCCATGAACGCCATGGAGTAGAAACTCATCACCCGGCCGCGTTTGTCCTCGTGCACGATGGTTTGCAGAATCGTGTTGCTGGCGGCCATCTGCTGCATCATGGCTCCACCGGCGATCGGCATCAGCAGCAGCGAGAGCCACAGCAGGCGGGAGAAGCCAAAGCCGATCAACCCAGCGCCAAAGATCGCCGCCGCGATGGGAAGCACCCCGTCTAGCCCTGCCACGGTTCGACGCGCCGCCAGGGCCATCGCGCCAATCAGCGCCCCCACCCCGGAGGCGCCCATCAGGAACCCCAAAGTGTGAGGTCCACCGTGCAGCACCGCGCCCGCAAAGATTGGCATGAGAATGGTGTAAGGCATGCCCACCAGGCTGACCAGCGCGAGCAGCAGAAGAATCGAACGGATCGGCACGGAGCGGGCGGTGTAGCTCCATCCCTCTTTTACGTCGTGGAGCACGGCCTGGTTCTTTCTGGCTTGCGGGATGGCCACAATTCTCATGGCCAGCAGCGAGAGGATCACGGCGATGTAGCTGAAACCATCAATCAGGAAACAATAGCCTTCGCCGACCGCGGCGATCACCACACCGGCAATCGACGGTCCCAGAAGCCGGGCGACATGCACCATGGAGGAATTCAGGGCAATGGCGTTGCCCAGGTCTTCGCGGTTCTCGATCATCTGGACCACGAAAGCCTGGCGCGCCGGCATGTCGAAGGCATTGATGAAGCCTTGGGCCAGGCTGAGCCAGATGATGTCCGCGATGGTGATGGTGCCGCGGAGGGCCAGGCCGGCCAACGCGAATGACTGCAGCATGGAGAGAACCTGGGTGATCACCAGGGTGCGATGGCGGCCCCAGCGGTCCACCCAGACCCCTGCGAAGGGACCTAATATAAAGGTGGGGATCTGTCCGGCGAAACCAACCACTCCCAGCAGGAACGCCGAATGGGTCAGGCGATACACCAGCCAAGCAGTAGCGATCCGGGTCATCCAGGTGCCAATCAGGGAGATACTCTGGCCGCCGAAGAACAGCCGGTAATTGCGGTAGCGCAGAGCCCGCAGAACGAACTTCCAGGCCGCGGGGCGCTTGGATTTCACGTCTGCCGCCGCCGCTACCGGTTCGTATTGGCTGAATCTGTTTCCGGGCATGGAAGAATCTCTTGCTCTTGAATGCCTTCCAATCGTGAAGTGTTTCTCGGGGTTAATCCGGGCCTGATCGCCGTGGCCGTGATACCACCGTCGTCAATGTTTCACTCCCGCGCATTGCCGGCAGCCTTTCTACCAGCAGCGATGAAGCCACCTGGACCCTCACATCCTAACTGGTCGCTAACGCTATTTCCTGCCGATGACAGGCTGGCTGGCGAACCACATGCGGGGCTGTGATGACAGGATGGAGGGGGGGAGCTTTCCAGAAAAAAAAGCGGCGCCACCCCCAAACCTGGGAGGCGCCGCAATCTGATACTCATTCCGGACAAAACCAGAGTGCTACTTCAGAACCGTCGCTAGGCCGTAGGGGAAGTTCCCCGACGGTACTGGCAAAGCAACCGGCGAGGCCGTCTCGCTCAAGGTGCCGTCGCTGAGCACATTCATTACGTGCAAATTCAAACCAGCAACCACGTACAGGAACTTGCCCGTGGGGTCCAGACGAAGGTTCGAGGGGCCGCCTCCACCCACTAGCTTAATGGTTTGTAATTCAACCGGGGCCGACGGGTTCGAGGTGTCCACTACCGAGACGTCGAGCGACATGGTATTGCCCGAGTACAGGCGGCTCCCGTCGGCATTGATGGCCAGCCAGCAGGGAAGCAGTCCCGAGATAGGCGCTGTGGTGACGAAGGAAAGCATGCCCGTGCCCGAGCTGTAGCTATATACCGCAATCGCGCTATCGGCGGGCAGTGCTGCAAAAAGGAAATTCTGCGTGGGATGCACCACTTCGCCGAGGAACACGTTAGCCGTCGGAACGTTCACTGAATTGTTCAACGTCAGCTTCCCGTTCTTTTGGACCCGGTACGAATCGATTTTCGAAGGTACCCCCATGAACTCCTGGACGAAGGTTAGATGTGCGGTCCCAATCGCCGCCTGGGACGGGGAATCCCCGGTCGGAAATGGCACCTTGGTACCTACATTCGGGCTCATCGTGCCGCTGGAGGACACGGTGAAGGTCACTACATTCGGTGCCTTGGAATTGGTCTGTCCGGGATCACTGGACTTATTGACCACCACCAGCAGGCTGCCTCCCCCGCTCAGGACGCCATCGAACAATCCCAGGCTAGCCGGTTGTGTGCCCGCCGAAGAAATGGGGAAACCGTTTGGGGTGAGACTCCCATCCGAATTAATCGTGAACGAGGCAACCGTGTTGCTGCGGCCGTTCACCGCAAACAGCTTGGTGCCCGCTTTGTTGATGATGATCTGTTGGTCGTCGTCGGTTTGGAAACCCAGCGGAAATCCCGGCGGCGGGATAACACCCGTCCCTCCGGTCGAGTACGGCGATCCGGGCAACAGTGTCAGAGTCCCGGCTCCATCATTGCTATACCCGATCACCGTATTGCCATTGGCGACCGTACCGATGTTGCTTTCTACGTAGACCGCGTTGATCTGGGCGTGCAGGCTGACCGCCGGACTCATCACCAGCGCCATCAACAGCAGCAGACCCAGAATGGTTGACCAGCTACCTACTGTCCTGAGAGATTGCTTCATTTGTTGCGCCCCCTTTTCGGAAATTCAGAGTTGAAATCCCAGATACCAGCCCCCCGGGCTAAACGAAGAGAAAAGACGTCGAGTACGGCAAGTGATGCTAGTGGTCGAGCCCAGCCCCCACTGAGGTCCCAAAATCCCGGTTGAGATCAAGGATTTGCGGTGATCCTGTGCTGGTCCCCCACTGGACCGTAATGGTCCTTGTTAAGTATGTGCTGCACGATCGGTGCCAATTCGAGTTCACGGTGATGGCCTGTTTTCAGCACAGAACGAGGCTTCGATCTGTGCAGAAGTCCTTAAGCTGCATAAATATGCATAACAGTGAAAGCACACTGCACTCTCCAGAGCCAAGCGCTCGGAGCCGCCGCTGTCAGAGCCACGAAGCGCTGGCGGCACAGAAAGCTGGAGGGCCCCGTGGGACGCTTGGCGCCACTTGATCTACGTAACCCAGGCGTCGGCGGATTCCCGCTGCACCCTTGTTGCGGTGTCTGTTTTCGAACACTGCTTCCCACGAACGGACAGTGAGCTCACCTTCCGACCTGGCCCGTTGCTGGCATCTCCCTAAAGATCAAAGACTTAGTTCTTCTGGTTGCTGGCACGACGCTTGCCCTAGCTGATGTTGAGATGGATATTCCCCGCGCCTCTGGAGCCAGGCAACGCCGCAAGCGGCAGATCCTCTACGCCGCCGCCGGGATCGCGCTGATTGCGCTGGTCACCATGGGCCTGTCGCGCCTGAAGCCGGCTGCCCCCACAGTGGAACGATCCACCGTTTGGATCGACACCGTGAAGCGGGGACCCATGCTTCGGCAAGTCCGCGGGCTGGGCACGTTGGTTCCGGAAGAGATTCGCTGGATCCCGGCGGTTACCGAGGGGCGGGTCGATCGCATTCCGGTCCTTCCGGGAGCGGCGGTGAAGCCCGACACTATCCTGCTCGATCTCAGCAATCCGCAGTTGCAGCAGGAAGCGCTCGACGCCGAGTGGAAGCTGAAGGCGGCAGAAGCAGATTACAAGAACTTCGAAATGCAACTGGCCAGCCAGGTTCTGGCGCAGAAATCCGAAGCGGCCAAAGCAGAGTCGGAATACAGCCAGGCGAAGATGCAGGCCGATACCGATGCTGCCCTGCAGAAGCTGGGAGTGATTTCCGAAAACAGCTTGAAGGTCTCCACCACAAAGGAGCACGAGTCCGCCACCCGAAACCAGATTGAACACCAGCGGCTGGCCAACAGCGGTCAGGTACTGGAAGCCCAACTACAGGCGAAGCAAGCGGTAGTCGAACAGTTCCGGGCCCTGTCCCAACTCAAGCAATCCCAGCTCGCGGGTCTGCACGTACGCGCGGGCACCGACGGCGTCCTCCAGGAGCAGACCCTGAAAGTAGGGCAGTGGGTGACCCCCGGGACCACCCTGGCCAAGGTCGTCCAACCGCAGCGCCTGAAAGCTGAGTTGAAAGTTGCCGAAACCCAGGCCAAGGATATCCAACTCGGGCAGCCCGCCTCGGTTGACACCCATAACGGCGTGATCGCTGGTCACGTAACCCGCATTGATCCGTCTGTACAGAATGGCACCGTCACCGTCGACGTCGGCCTGGACGGCACGCTCCCGCAGGGTGCCCGGCCCGACCTCAGCGTGGACGGTACCATTGATCTGGAGCGCATCGCGGACATCCTGTATGTGGGCCGTCCGGCGTTTGGGCAGGAAAAGAGTACCGTCGGTCTTTTCAAGTTGGAGCCGGATGGCCAGACCGCCGTGCGCGCCCAGGTTCAACTGGGGCGCAGTTCAGTGAACACCGTCGAGATTTTGCAGGGATTGAAGGAAGGCGACCAGGTGATCTTGTCCGACATGTCGCGTTGGGACAACTTCGATCGCGTTCGCCTGGATTGATCAAGCTTCCACCATCAGGAAAGGAGACCAGATGAGCGATTCGGGCCAGTTGATCCGAATGGAAAACATCACCAAGGTTTTTTACACGGATGAGGTCGAGACCCACGCCCTCTCGGGGGTTCATCTGGAGATTGGCAAGGGAGAGTATGTCTCGATTGCCGGCCCTTCCGGTTCCGGCAAGTCCACGCTGTTGGCGCTGATCGGTCTGCTGGATTCCCCGACCGATGGCACCTATACGCTGAATTCCCATTCCGTTGCGCAACTCAACATCAGCGAGCGCTCCCGCATCCGTAACCGCGAGATCGGATTCATTTTCCAGAGCTTCAACCTTATCGGCGATCTCAATGTGTACGAGAACGTCGAACTGCCGCTGACCTATCGCGGCATGTCTTCGACCGAGCGCAAGACGCGGGTGCAGCAGGCGCTCGAACGCGTGGGAATGAACCACCGCACCAAGCACTATCCGTCGCAGCTTTCCGGAGGTCAGCAACAGCGGGTGGCGGTGGCTCGCGCTTTGGCGGGCAGTCCGTCCATCCTGCTGGCGGACGAACCCACCGGCAACCTGGACTCGCGCAACGCGGAAGCGGTGATGGACCTGCTGCGCGATCTGCACCGCGAAGGCGCCACCATCTGCATGGTTACTCACGATCCGCGCTTCGCCTCGCATGCCGAGCGCCAGATTCACCTGTTTGACGGCCGCGTGGTGGAGGAGACGGTCGAGGTGAACTGATGGAAGAGTCCCGGTTCGCGGCGTTGGCGGCGATCACCTGACGTTGAGCATCGGAACTGCGGGCCACACCGCAGCACTCCGCTACGAGAGAACTTATGGACACTCTGCTTCAGGATATCCGCTACGGATTCCGCATTCTCGCGAAGTCGCCCGGCTTCGCCATCGTGGCCGTGATGACCCTGGCGCTCGGCATTGGCGCCAATACCGCCGTCTTCAGCGTGATGAATGCGGTCCTGCTCAATCCCAGCGGCGTTCCTCATCCCGACAGCGTGGTCGCTCTGCGCACCAGATACTCCGTGGGAGACCTCCAGAACATCAACCTCTCGCCGCCAGATTTCGGCGACGCCGTAGCAGGGAAAGAGGTCTTCACTTCGGCCGCAGTTCTTGCGGGGGCTGCCTTCAACTACAGCGGCAATGGGACGACGCCGGAGCGGCTGAACGGCGCCAAGGTCTCCTGGCAGTGGTTCGACGTGTTCTGGTCACGTCCTTTGCTCGGCCGTGTGTTTCGCTCTGAAGAAGATCAACCCGGGGCCGACCACGAGGTGGTGCTTTCCTATCTGACCTGGAAACGCCGGTTCGGCGGCGACCCCGACATCCTGGGACGCTCGCTGCTGTTGAACCAGGAGTCCTACCGGGTGATCGGCGTTATGGGTCCGGAGTTCAACTGGCCCAACCTGGCGGAGCTCTGGGTTCCGATCGCTTTGCCGCCCGGACGCTACTTCGACAGCAAGTTCCGCTATAACGAATATTTGTTCAGCGTGGCCCGTCTGCGTCCCGGAGTCACCCCGGCACAAGCGAGTTCCTATTTGCAGCTGCGGGCTGCGCAGCACATCGCGTCCGAGGGCCAGAACAGTTACGGCCAGGCTTCCGGCTGGGGTATGTTCTGCATGCCGCTGGTGGAGTTTGTCGCGGGAAACCTGAACCGGCCGCTGCTGGTGCTGCTGGCCGCGGTGGGAATTGTGCTGCTGATTGCCTGCGCCAACATTGCTGGTTTGCAGCTGGCCCGCGCCTCGGCCCGACAACGAGAGGTCTCCATCCAGATCGCGCTGGGCGCAGGACGCAGACGCCTGGTGCAGCAGGCCCTGGTCGAAAGTCTGCTGCTGGCGGTGGCCGGAGTCCTGCTTGGCCTGGTGGTAGCCAAAACCGCGATTCCCCTGTTGTTGCTCCTAGCACCGGAAGGCCTGATGCAGAACGTTCAGGTGCATGTGGGCGGCATGGTGTTGCTGTTTGTTGCAGTTCTCGGAGGAGTCTGCGCTCTGCTATGTGGCGCCGCACCCGCCTGGCATATGACGCACGTGGAGTTCTACGAGGCGCTGAAGGAGGGCGGCCGCTCGGAGACTTCCAGCCACGGCCGGCAGCGCATGCGGTCTGCCCTGGTGGTTGGCGAGATCGCGCTCGCCATGGTGTTGTTGGTGGGCGCCGGACTTCTGCTGCGCAGCTTGCAGCAGCTCGAGCGGGTGGAGACCGGCTTCGATCCCCACGGTTTGATGTCCGCCACGTTGTCTCTCCCTTCCACCGTTTACAAGACCGACGAGCAACAGGCAGCCTTCTCGGTCGCCGCCGAGGAGCAGTTGAAGAACATACCGGGCGTAACCAGCGCTGCGATGGTTGATGCGCTGCCTTTCACCAACAACGGCGGAAGCGCGTCCTTCGAGATCGACGGCCGAACCCTGCCGCCCAACGATCCCGGCCCGCATGGCAACATCCGCCTGGTTTCCCCGGATTACTTCAAGACCTTGCGCATCCCGCTCATGCGAGGCCGGGTGTTCACCTCTGAAGATCGCCTCAAGACTCAGTTGGTGACGGTGATCGATCAGACCTTGGCGCACCAGTATTGGCCGCATGAGGAGCCGATCGGTCAGCGCATTTCCTTTGGCGGAAACTCTCCGCGGATCACCATTGTGGGCGTGGTACAGCATGCCAAGAGTTCGTCTCTGGAGTCGGACACGACTGAGGGTTTCTACTACCTGCCGTTGGCGCAGTCGCCCTCGCCGTCAGCCTCCATCGTGTTGCGTACCAGCAGTTCCCATCCCGAGATTCTGGCGGGCGCGATGCAGTCTGCCATCCGCGCAGCGGACCCAAACCAGCCTCTTTATGATTTCAAGACCATGGAGCAGCGAGTCGATGACTCGCTGATGGGCCGCCGTTTTCTGGTGATTTTATTGTCGGTCTTCGCCGGACTGGCATTGTTGCTCGCGGCTCTCGGCCTCTATGGCGTGATCACCTACACGGTCCGGCTGCGCACCCGCGAACTCGGCATCCGCATGGCGCTCGGCGCCCAGCCGGCGGATGTTCTGCGGTTGGTTCTCGGCAAAGGCGCGCGACTGGCCGCCGTCGGGCTGATTCTTGGGGTCGTCGCTACTTTCGCCCTCGGACGCTCGCTGTCGAGCTTACTTTTCCAGGTCACCCTGTTCAACCCAATCACGCTGGTACTGACCTCCCTAGTGCTGACCTTCACCGTTCTGTTCGCCAGTTACCTGCCCGCGCGGCGCGCGGCGAAGGTCGATCCGGTAGTGGCTTTGCGCTACGAGTGAACCTATGGAAACGCTGCTCCAGGACATCCGCTACGGCTTCCGCATGCTGCGGAAAACCCCGGGCTTCACCGTGGTGGCAATCGTCACCTTGGCCCTGGGCATTGGCGCGAACGTCGCTATCTTCAGCTTTGTGGACGAACTTTGGTTACGCCCCATGCCAGTACCCCATGCCGATCAACTGGTGCGGATCTTCACCAGCAATCCCAGCAGCAAGGGAGAGATCGAACGGGGTTGGAACTCGTACCCGGATTTCGCCGACCTGCGCACCAGTGCCAAGACGCTTTCCGGAGTGGCGTTGATCGAGCGCCGTGGCGCCCTGTACGACGATGGCGTGCAGAACAACCTGGTGACCGCGGCAGTTCTCTCTGACAACTTTTTCGACGTTCTCCAGCCGGTGCCCGCCTTGGGAAGAACTTTTACTGAAAACGAACTCAAGAGCCCGCAGGCGCTGCCGGTCATGCTTAGCTATCCGTTCTGGCGCCGCCAGTTCGGAGGCGACGTTTCGCTGGTCGGGCGGACCATCGTGGTGGACCGGCAGCAGGTTGCGGTGGTCGGCATTCTGCCCCGCGGATTTCGGGGCACCGAAGCCATGCAGGTGCCGGACCTGTGGATCCCCATGACCACGTGGAGGCAGTTCGTTCCTGGCGACCAGCAGCGGCTGGTATCACGAGGCTTCCGCGACTACGAGTTGTTTGGGCGATTGCGGCCGGGCGTAACCCTGCAACAGGCCGGCCTCGAACTCGGGGCTCTGGCGAACGCGCTTGCGCAAAGTTATCCGGATACGAACGTCGGCCGCAAGATGACCGTCGTGCCGGAAAACCAGACCCGCGGGGACTCGACCGCCATGGTCGGCTTTGTGCTGCTCGGGATCGCGGCGCTGGTACTGCTGATTGCCTGTGCCAACGTTGCCAGCCTGCTGCTCGCACGCGCCGAGCACCGTCGCAAGGAGATTGCCACCCGCGTGGCCTTGGGTGCGGTTCCCGGGCAGATCGTGCGTCAGTTGCTGACCGAGACCATGTTGCTGACCGTCCTGGGGACGGCGGCGGCGCTGGCTTTCGGCAATCTTGTGCTCCAGTTGCTTCCTGTAGTGATGCCGCAAAGCAGCGTTGCAGCGGGAGTCGATGCTTACCTGAGCTTGCGTGGGTTCTTGTTCGCGATGGTCATCGCGGTGGTCTCGTTATTTCTCTTCGGACTTGCACCGGCTTTGCAGGCGTCCCGCGTGGCTCCGGCGCTGGCCCTCAAGCAATTTGGTGCGACCGGCGCTGCGGCGCGGAGGGGGTTCCGGAGCGTGCTGGTGGTGGCCCAGGTAGCCCTGTCGGTAGTCATGGTCGTGAGCGCCGGATTGCTGGTGCGCTCGGTGCTGAACGCGCTCAACTCGGACCCGGGTTTTAACGCCCACCAGAACATGCTGGTCTTAGAACTTGCGCCGGGTTTCGGCACCCGGAGTTCGCAGGATAGCTTGGCGTTTGTGCGCGAGGCGCGGCGGCGCTTGGAGGCTCTGCCGGGTGTGACTGCCACCAGCATAGCCATGCGATTTCCCTTTGGCATGAGCGGCAGCGGCGCGACCCGCAAGGTCTTTCTTCTAGGAATCCCGGGTGCTGACGACCGTGAAGGCGTCACCATCAATTTTGATCCCGTCAGCGAGGGCTTCTTCGGCGTGTTGGGAACACGAATTCTGCGAGGTCGTGCCATCGAGGCCCACGATCTCGAGACCGGCGCTCACGTGACGGTCGTAAACCAGCGGATGGCCAGCCGCTTCTGGCCGAATGGCGACGCGGTGGGAAAAAGCATTCGCCTGGACAAACTGGATGGCGACGAGTACCAGGTGATCGGCGTCGCCGAGGTCAGCAAGTACAACGACTACCAGGAAGATCCCATGCCGTTTCTCTACGTTCCCATGCAGAGTGACGACTACGGCGAACTGGCGCTCGGGGTGAGCACCGGAATCGATCCAGGGACGCTGGCTATGACGGTACGGCGCACGCTGCGCGACATCAATCGCGAGGTGCCGATCCTCGGAATGCTCACCTGGCGAGACCAGATTCGCGAGGCGCTCTACGAACAAAGGATGACCGCGCGTCTGATCGTCGCTTTGGGCGGGCTGGGTCTGCTGCTGGCCGCCGTGGGCATCTATGGGCTCATGGCGTTTCTAGTGGCGCGGCGCACCCAGGAGATCGGAATCCGCCTGGCGCTCGGGGCACAGCGCAGCGCGATTCTCCGGCTGGTGATGCGACACGCGCTTGGACTGACTGCGGTTGGGCTGGCAGCCGGGATTCTGGGTTCGATCGCTGCGACCCGCGCGCTGCGCAGCTTCTTGTTCGGTGTGGCACCCACGGACGTGCTGGTCTTCGTGGGTGCCATAACGGTTCTACTGGTGGTGACTTTTGCGGCGACGCTGGTGCCTGCGATGAGGGCCATCCGCGTTGACCCCATGGTGGCGCTGCGCTACGAGTGAAAAATGATGAATGGGTTCATACAAGACTTGCGTTATGCGTTCCGCTTATTACGGAAGAGGCCCGGCTTCTCGGCGGTTGCGATCCTGACGCTCACGCTCGGCATCGGCGCGACTACGGCCATTTTCAGCGTCGTGTATGGCGTGCTGCTGCGTCCCCTTCCATACGAGAGACCGGACCAGATCGTGGATTTGCGGGAAGTCAATGCGCAGGGCCACCTCATGCAATTCGCAGATCCGAACTTTGAAGATGTGCGCGCGCAAAGCCGTTCTCTCCAGGCTCTCGCGGAATATAATGCCTGGACCTCATCAGTTTCGGGTGGCGCGCAGCCAACGCGCAGCATGCTCGCGGCTGTCTCCAAGGACTTCTTCCCGGTGATGAGAGTTCAGCCCGTTCGAGGCCGCAGCTTCTTGCCGGAAGATCAGCGTTTCGGCGCGGCTCCAGTGGCGCTGGTAAGTTACGGATACTGGCAGCAATTTCTGGGCGGAACTGCGGACCTGTCGGCGATCAAGCTAACCATTGAGAACCATTCTGCGTCGGTGATCGGCGTGCTTCCGCCCGCGTTCGACTTTCCATCCAACAGCGGAATCTGGGTGCCACGGGAGCTGTACGAGGAGTTGCCGAGCCGCACCGCTCACAACTGGCAGGTGGTTGGGCGCCTTCGGGACGGTGTATCGCTTGCTCAGGCCCGCAGCGAGCTGACAACGATCGCCCACAGGCTAAAACATCAATATGGGCAGGACACGATGATGACGAATGGGTCTCTCGTGCCGCTGCGTGACGCCCTGACAAGCAGCATTCGCCTCGGCTTAACGATTCTTCTTGGCGCCGTTGGCTTTCTGTTGCTGATCGCCTGCGCCAATGTCGCCAATCTGCTGCTTGCGCAAGGAGCGGCTCGGGAGAGGGAACTCGCAATCCGGACCGCCGTAGGTGCTGAGCGTGGCCGGCTCATTCGCCAGTTTCTCACCGAGGCCTTGCTGCTCTCGTTGGCGGGCGGGACGCTTGGCCTGATTGCCGCCGTCTGGGGAGTCCGTGCGCTGCTTGCCGTCGCACCCCACATGCTCCCGCGGCTGGAGGATGTAGGAATTAACTTCCCGGTGCTGCTGTTCGCGATGGCGATTGCGTGTCTGGTGGCGGCCGGGCTGGGCGTATTCACCGCGCTTCGCGCCACTTCACATGACGTGCAGCATTTCCTCGAAGGGACACGCTCGGGCACTTCCCGGGGAGGCGCGCAGCGCGCCAGCAGAACGATCATCGCCGGCCAAGTCGCAATTACGCTGGTTCTGCTGGTGGGTGCCGGACTTCTCGGACGAAGTCTGTTACGCGTGCTTTCGGTGGACCCCGGATTCCGTGCGGAACACGCTTTGACCGTGGATCTGGCTCTCGCGTCCCCCGAACACGACACCGACAAAGTTCAGCGTGTGCAGTTTCTGGATCAGTTGTTCTCCCGCCTGCGGGGAATTCCGGGCGTGGAAGAGGTCGGCGGCACTAGTGACTTGCCGCTCACCCAGAGCCTCTCTGACGGCATTTACCTCCTCATGAACCCGGGCGAGGAAACTCCCACCGACATGAAGACGCTCGAACAGATGTTTCATGATCCCGACCGCACCGGCGACGCGGACTACGCTTCAGCGGACGGCGGCTATTTTCGCACGCTCGGAATTCCGCTGGTACGCGGACGCCTGTTCAACGACACCGACACAATGAACTCGCCGCACGTAGCCTTGATCAGCCAATCGCTGGCCAAGGAAAAGTGGCCCAACCAGGATCCCCTGGGTCGCCTGATCGAGTTCGGCAACATGGACGGCGACCTTCGACCCTTAACCGTGGTGGGAGTAGTCGGAGATGTGCATACCGCTGCTCTGGAACGCCCGGCCCGGCCGACCATTTACGTGGATTTTGCCCAGCGGCCACAGAGCACGGCGAACTTCGCGGTCGTCATGCGCACGGCGGCTGACCCAGCAGCCGTGATCGCGACGGCTCGCCAGATTGTCCGTGAGCTTGATCCTGATATTCCTCCGAAGTTTGAAACCTTCGATCAGGTTGTGTCCGCGTCCCTGAGCGCCAGGCGTTTCAATTTGCTGCTGGTGGGAATCTTCGCGGCAGCAGCTCTGCTACTCGCTATTGCGGGCATTTACGGAGTGACGGCTTATTCGGTCACGCGGCGCACCAGTGAAATCGGGGTTCGCATGGCCCTGGGCGCCACCCCGGCCGGGGTTTTGCGCCTGGTTTTGGGACAAGGGATGCTGGTGATTTCAGCCGGCGTGATTGCCGGTCTCCTCGGCTCGCTGGCCCTGACTCGCACCATGAATTCGCTGCTATTCGGCTTGACCGCAACTGACCCAATAACGTTTGCTGCGGTCGTTGTGTTGTTGATTCTGGTAGCGCTGGTCGCCTGTTACATCCCCGCACGCCGCGCCGCCAAAGTCGATCCCATGGTCGCCCTGAGGTACGAGTGATATGGAAACTCTTCTTCATGACCTTGGCTACGGCTTTCGCATGCTGCGCAAGTCTCCCGGCTTCACCGCCGTCGCCGTGCTTACGTTGGCCCTCGGTGTGGGCGCCAACACCGCCATCTTCAGCGTGGTGAATGCGGTGTTGCTGCATCCGTTGCCTTTTGGTGAGCCCGAACGGGTGGTGGCCGTATTTGAAACCAATTTCTCCCGCGGATTTTTCCAGGAAACTCTTTCCCCGGCCAACTTCCTCGATCTCAGCCAGCAGAATCAGGTTTTCAGCGCGGTGGCAGCGTACCTGCGTGGTCCGATGGCGCTGACCGGGCGCGGCGAAGCCACTAAGGTCCGCGCAGTGACGGCTTCACCCAGCTTGTTCGCGGTTCTTGGCATCACGCCGTTCATAGGCCGAGGCTTCATCACGGGAGACGGACAGGCAGGGCATGACCACGTGGTCGTCCTGAGTCACCAGTTATGGACAACACGGTTTGGGGCCGATGCTGGCATCATCGGGAAGATGGCGCGGCTGGATGGCGAGGATTACGTCGTTGTCGGGGTCATGCCGGCTGAGTTCCAGTTTCCACTTTCCGGTTCCGACGTTTGGGTGCCGCTCCATTTCAAGGACAGCCTTTGGGCGCAGCGAGGCGCGCATTTCCTCTCCGGCGTGGCACGGCTGAAACCCGGAGTTTCCCTCGCCAAAGCGACCGCGGACCTCGAGACCATCGGCGCCCGGCTGGCTGCGGAATACCAGAGGACGAACAAGGGTTTCAGCTTTGGAGCGCTCGAGTTCCGGAATGCGTTGGTCGGCGACGTCAAGCCCGCACTGTTGATCCTGCTGGCTTCGGTAGTGCTGGTCGTACTGATCGCGTGCGCCAATATCGCGAACCTGTTGCTGGCTCGTGCCAGCGAGCGTGACCGCGAGGTGGCGATTCGCACCGCTCTGGGCGCAACGCCCTTCCGTTTGGGACGGCAGCTCTTGACCGAGAGCCTTCTGCTGTCGACCCTGGGGGCCGCTGCTGGACTGATTCTGGCGGCGTGGGGGATCAAGATTATTCTACTGTATGGCCCCCGGGACATTCCGCGGATCCAGGGCGTCCACATTGACGGCAGCGTCCTGGCCTTCAGCGCGGTGCTAGCAGGAATCACGGGAGTGATCTTCGGCATCTTTCCGGCGCTGCGGGCGGCCCGCCCGGACCTGAACCAGTCGCTGAAATCCGGCACCCGGACCACTGGGGACCGCGAGGGCAGGTGGTTGCGCAGCTCTCTGGTCGCCAGCGAGCTTGCTCTTTCGCTGGTACTGCTGGCGGGCGCAGGACTTTTGCTGCGGAGTTTCCTGCAATTGCAGTCGGTGGACCCTGGGTTCAATCCGGTAGACGTTTTGACCTTCGACCTCTCGCTGCCCCAGGTGGGCTATCCCAACGGCGGCCGCGTTGCTGCCTTCAGCAACGACTTGCTGCAGCGCCTGCAGGCTCTGCCCGGCGTCGAGTCGGCAGCCGTCGTGAACCCCCGGCCATTGAGTGGAGACGACTACAGCAGTTCATTCACGATCAAGGGGCAACTCTCCGCTCCGGGCGACGACGACCGCAGCGCACAAGTGCGCATCGTAAGCCGCGACTATTTCCGCACCCTGCAGATTCCGCTGTTGCGCGGCCGGCTGTTCCAGACTACCGACCGCCGCGATGCTCCCCCGGTCGTCGTGCTGAGCCGTAATGCCGAAAAGAATTTTTTTCCAAGGGTTGATGCGCTTGGGCAGCAGATGAACTTCGGTGCGCGCATCGGCTACGACAAGGTCGGCGGGGAGATCGTCGGCATTGTCGGTGATGTCCACGATTTCGGTCTCGACGTGGCGCCTCCTCCGGATGCCTACGTACTACAGGACCAGGCTGGGGTCGGTGAGATGAGTCTGCTGGTGCGCACCGAAGGAGACCCGACCACCCTGGCCGCGGCCGTGCGCGAACAGGTGCATGCCGTCGACAACAACCTGCCGGTCGCGGCCATGTCCACCATGGAAGTCGCCATGGGCGAATCGCTGGCGCAACGGCGGTTCTACATGCTGTTGTTGGGCCTGTTTGCTGCCATCGCCATCTCTCTGGCGGCTGTAGGCGTGTATGGCGTGATGTCTTATTCCGTCGGACGCCGGACGCAGGAGATCGGTATCCGCCTGGCGCTGGGCGCCAGACACCAGCAGGTCCTCAAGCTGGTGATGACGCAAGCCGCACGCCTGGTGGCTGCCGGACTGATTGTGGGGCTGGTCGTCGCTGCCGCGAGTGGCCGGGCGCTGGCCGGGCTTCTGTTCGGGATCAGCGCTAGTGACCCGCTAATCCTTGGAGGCGTCTCCGCTACCTTGGCGGTGGTGGCGATGCTGGCCGGCTATTTACCCGCCCGCCGCGTATTGAAGGTCGATCCGTTGGTGGCGCTAAGAGACGAATAACCCCGGGGGTTCGAAGCCCTTTGCGTGAGGTCCAAACCATGATTCAACTGCGAAACATTGAACGGCTCTACAAGACCGGCGCGGGCGCAACCTATGTGCTCCGCCGCATCAACCTCGAGATCCGTCAAGGCGACTTCGTTACCGTCATGGGCCCCTCCGGAGCAGGGAAGTCGACGCTGCTCAGCATTCTCGGCATGCTCGACGACGCTTGGACCGGCGAGTACCACTTTCTCGATCACGCCGTCCACAAGTTGGATCGCAAGAAGCGGGCGGACCTGAACCGTCAGTACATCGGTTTTGTATTTCAGAGCTATCACCTGCTGGACAGCCTCACCGTGTACGAAAACCTCGACGTGCCACTTTCCTACCGCAACATTTCCCGCGCGCAGCGCGCCAGCATGGTGGCCGAGGCTCTGGACCGTTTCCAAATCGTCGGGAAAAAAGACCTGTACCCCAGCCAGCTTTCCGGCGGGCAGCAGCAGTTGGTGGGCGTGGCCCGCGCGGTGGTGGGAAATCCAAAGTTGATTCTTGCTGATGAGCCCACCGGCAATCTCCACTCCAGCCAGGCCAAGGAAATCATGGAGCTGTTCAAGCGGCTGAACGACCAGGGCACGACCATCGTGCAAGTGACGCACTCGGAAGTAAACGCCGCCTGCGGCAACCGCACCATTCAGTTGTTTGATGGCTGGATTACCAACGAGCCGAAGGGCGAACCGAACAATGCCCCGGCAGTTGTGGGACAACCTCAGAGGTAGCCGGCATGGACAAGCTCGCACACGATCTTCGTTTCGGTTTCCGCATGTTGGTGAAGAATCCAGCATTCGCCATCGTGGCGGTGCTGACCCTCGCGCTGGGCATCGGTGCGAACACCGCGATCTTCAGCGTGGTGAACGCGGCTCTGCTGCGCGCGCTTCCCTACAAAGATCCGGACCGGCTGGTGCTGCTTTGGAGCAACGAATCCGGCGACGACCGCGACCAGGTTTCCTACACCGACGTCGACGATTACCGTACGCAGAGCAAGTCCTTCGAAAACCTGGTGACTTTTGGCGACTGGAGCGCCACCTTTACCGGAGAAGGCGATCCCGCCCGGATTCCCGCCATGCAGGTCTCGGATGGCTATTTCTCGCTGATGGGCGCGAAGTTTGCCTTGGGACGCGAGTTTCTGCCGCAGGAACAGATTGATGGCAGGGACCAGGTCATCATCCTGACGTACGGTTTGTGGCAGCGGCGATTCAGCGGCGATCCGCAGGTGATTGGAAAACAAATCACGTTGAGCGGCAAACCGTACACGATCGTCGGGGTGACGCCGCAGGACTTTCCCATGCTGCCCTCCACGCTGGTGGACGGGCCGGCGCAGTTCTACCGGCCGGAAGCGGATAAGCATAACGACAAGGAACGCTTGTCGCGGCATCTACGGGCAATCGGGCGGTTGAAGCCGGGGGTGACGCTCGCCCGGGCACAGGCAGACTTGGAGGTGATCAATCGGCGGTTGGCGCAGCAGTATCCGGACGCTTACGCGACCACCGGCGTCCGGCTGGTCAAGCTCCAGGATGACATTGCGGCGCGCTTGCGTCCGGCGCTGCTGGTGCTTTTGGGAGCGATCGGATTCCTGCTGCTGATTGCCTGCGCGAACGTGTCGAACCTCCTGCTGGCGCGGGCAACGGTGCGCGAGAAGGAGATCGCGATCCGGGCGGCACTGGGAGCGAGCCGTTGGCGGTTGGCTCGCCAGGCTTTGACCGAGAGCCTGCTGCTCGCCCTGTGCGGCGGAGCGCTGGGAGTTTTACTGGCGCTGTGGGGAACCGGCCTGGTCGTGGCCGTCGGCTCCAAGGTTCTGCCCGAACTGGTTGGGGTCACGATGGACGTGCGGGTTTTAGCGTTCACCGCCGCGATCAGTGTCTTGACCGGGCTTCTGTTCGGCCTGTTTCCCGCGTTGCAGCTTTCGACAGTCACGCTTCATGACAGTCTCAAAGAAGGAGCGAGGAGCTCAGGCTCCGCTCACGGACAATTCCGGAAGGTGCTTGCGGTCAGCGAGATCGCACTATCGCTGGTGCTGCTGGCAGGTGCGGGGCTGCTGCTGCGGACTTTTGCCAAGATCCGTGATGTGGATCCGGGGTTTCGTTATGACCACATTCTGACCATGGACATTGGGCTGCCGTCGGCGAAATATCCCGCGGGCACGGCTAAGCCCCTGGCGTTCTACCGCGAACTGCTGGGACGCATCAGCGCGCTTCCAGGTGTGGAATCCGCCGGTGCGGTAAGCATCTTGCCGCTGGGTGGGAATTTCGATACCGCTGGAATCGAGCCGGAAGGATTCGCTTTTGGTCCCGGCCAGATGCCGTATCCCGAGCGTTACATGGTCACCCCCGGATATTTGCATGCGTTGGGAATCCGCCTGGTGCGCGGGCGGCTGCTTACGGACGCCGACAACGAAAATGTTCCACTCGTCGTCCTGGTTTCTGAAACCGCCGCGCAGCGCTGGTGGCCCAATCAGAATCCCATCGGCAGACACATCAAGGCACCCGGATTTGATGACAGCCCGCCGCCCTGGCGCATGGTGGTCGGAGTTGTCCAGGACGTGAAGCAAGCCGGGCTGGATGCGCCGCGCACCATGCAGGTCTATCTACCGCATGCGCAGTACAGAAATGGATACATGACCCTCGTGGTGCGGACCAAGTCCGACCCGTTGAGCCTTGCCGGGGAAGTACGGCAACAGGTCCGCCAGGTGGATCCCGACCAGGCAGTATCAAACATCGCCACCATGGACCAGGTGCTCTCCGATTCCATCGCCTCACGACGCTTCACGACCGTGCTGCTGGGCACGCTGGCAGCTTTGGGCGTGCTGCTGGCTTCGGTGGGCGTGTACGGGATCCTTTCCTACGGCGTGGCGCAACGGACGCGCGAGATCGGAATCCGGATGGCCCTGGGCGCGGCGCCAACCGACGTGCTGTCCCTGTTCCTGGGCCAGGGGCTGAAATTGCTGCTGGCGGGTGTGGTGGCGGGAATGCTCGCGGCTCTGGCATTGACCCGGCTGATGAAGGGTTTGCTGTTTGGGGTGAGCGCGAGCGATCCAGCGACATTCGCCGGGATCGCGCTCTTCCTTGGTGGAGTGGCTTTGCTGGCCTGCTTCTTGCCCGCACGCGCCGCCACCCGGGTCGATCCCATGGTGGCGCTGCGGCACGATTAGAGCAGCTGGGGCAAATCGAACAGGAGCTTATGCACACAGTCATACGTGATCTTCGCTATGGCGCCAGGATGCTGGTCAAGAATCCCGGCTTCACCCTGATTGCGGTCCTCACACTGGCTCTCGGCATCGGGGCGAACACGGCAATTTTCTCGCTCGCCGACCAGGTTCTGCTGCGCTATCTTCCGGTGCCACATCCCGAGGAACTTGTCCTGTTACGATCGCCGGGCCCCAGTCCCGGAAACGTCAACAGCGATTTAGACGAGGCCGCGTCTTTCTCCTATCCGATTTACAAAGACCTCCGCGATCAGAACCAGGTTTTCACCGGGCTCCTGACGCGCTACGCCATCGGAGTGAGCTTGGCGGGCGGCTCGCAGATCGAACGCGCCCGGGGGGAACTGGTCTCGGGCAATTATTTCGATGTCCTTGGCGTCCGCCCGGCATTGGGACGCGTCTTCTCCGCCCAGGATGAAACCGCGCCGGGAGCGAACCCGGTCGCGGTCTTGAGTTACGGCTACTGGCAGCGGCGTTTCGCCGGCAATCCTGGCATTCTCAATCAGACCCTCACTGTGAATGGAACTCCCCTTACGGTTGTGGGGGTCTCGAGTCCGGGCTTCGCCGGCGTGCAGGTTGGGCAAGTCCCCGATGTGTTCATTCCCATCACCATGAAGGCGCAGATGATGCCCAACACCAGCGAGCTGGACAATCGATCCGACGCCTTTCTGGCTTTGCTTGGGCGCTTGAAACCAGGGTTGACGCTGGCCCAGGCGCAGGCGGGCCTGCAGCCGGTCTATCGCCAGATTCTGCAAGCCGAGGTACCGCTGCGCAAAATCTCTCAGACAAGACAGGCGGAGTTTCTCGCCAAACCGCTTCTGCTTGAAACCGGCTCCCATGGCCGCCAGATTCTGCAGCATGACGCGCGAGCGCCCCTGCTGACTCTCATGGCGATGGTCGGCTTGGTGCTGCTGATCACCTGTGCCAACCTGGCCAGCCTTCTGATCGCACGCGGAGTGGCGCGGCGGCGCGAGATTGCCGTCCGCATGGCGCTCGGCGCCGATCGCTGGAAGATTGTGCGCCAGCTCCTGGCCGAACCTCTCCTCTTGTCTGTGGCGGGCGGGGTGGTGGGCCTGATGCTGGGTTCCTGGGCGCTTGCAGCCATTGTGCGCGCCATCCCGTCCGACATCGGCGCCACGGGCCTGAACCCTACTCTCGACTGGCGTGTGCTGGTATTTACTTTTGGCGTGTCGCTCCTGGCCGGCCTTCTGTTTGGATTGGCTCCGGCCTTCAGCAGCGCGCGCGTGGAATTGGCCGACAGCCTGAAGGAGCAGACTTCCACGGGCAATCTGGCTCGCGTCCGGCTGCGCCGTGCACTCATCGTCGCGCAAGTTGCTTTGACCACCGTGCTGCTGATTGGGGCCGGTCTGTTTGCGCATAGCCTCTACAACCTCAAGACTGTGGACCTCGGCGTCCGTCCCGATCACGTCATCCAGTTCTCGGTCGCACCCGAACTGGATCGCTATTCTCCCGCCCAGACCCGCGCCCTGGCGGATCGCATCCGCGACACCATCGCCGTGATGCCGGGTGTCCAGGCGGTGAGCGCTGCTGCGATTCCGGTGTTCCAGAACAGCGATGCCGGCTCCAACATCACCGTCGAAGGCTACACTTTCGCTCCGAATGAGGAGCCCCATGTGCTGAAGAACTGGATTGCGGCAAGGTACTTCGGCACCATGGGCACACCCCTGCTGGAAGGCCGCGAATTTACCGAGGCCGATACCTCTCAAAGCCCCGAGGTGGCCATCATCAACGAAAGCGTGGCCCGGCGCTTCTTCACTGGGCGCGACCCTCTGCAGTATCGCTTGGTCTTCGGCGCCGGCAAGGACGTGCATCCCGATATTCAGATTGTCGGTGTGGTCAAGGACAGCAAGCATGAAGACCCGCGCGACCCCATTCACCCGTTTGTCTATCTTCCCCTCGCCCAGTTGAAGGACCTTGGCCGGGCGACCTTCTACGTGCGTACTGCGCAGGATCCGGGCGTGATGAGCGATGCAGTTCGCAAGTCGGTTGCGTCCATCGATGCCAGCCTGCCCATCTACGATCTGAAGACGCTCACCGCACAAATAAATGAGTCTCTATTCACCGACCGTCTGGTGGCATTTCTCTCGGTGGGTTTGGGATTGCTATCCGCGTTGCTGGCAGCGATGGGACTGTACGGAGTGATGGCGTACACCGTGGCTCGCCGTATCCGTGAAATCGGCATTCGCATGGCGCTGGGAGCCACGCGGGAAGGCGTGGCCTGGATGGTGTTGCGCGAGGTGGTGCGCATGGCCGCCCTCGGGCTGCTCATCGGAGTGCCCGTAGCTTTTGCCGTCGGGCGCTTCGCGGAAGCGACCCTCTATGGCGTGAAAGCAGGCGATCCGCCGGCCTACGCCCTGGCCGCCGTCTTTCTGGGTGTGCTGGCCCTGCTGGCAGGCTCGTTGCCCGCCCGCCGCGCCACCGCGGTCGATCCCATGGTGGCGCTGCGTTACGAGTAGAAATCGATCCTGGTACGGAGCTGCGGGAGACTAATGAGCAGAAAAAACCGTGTCGAGTTCGAGCTGCGCCGTGGGATTGGCTCAGCTCTCCGGGCTGGTGTCCTTGTGTCGTTGTGGGCTGCGATTGCCGTTGCACAATCGGTGCCCGCCTACGTAAAACCAGCCTCCCATTTTCCCAACTTGATCGGGCCATACATCGCCCGCCAGGTTCCAGAGCCCACGTTCGGCAATACGCCGCGCCTGGAGACTCTCATGAAGGACGGCAAGCTCATGCTATCGCTCAGCGATGCCGTCACCCTGGCGTTGGAGAACAATCTCGATCTGGCCATCGCCCGCTACAACCTCAACATTGCGGATACCGACATCCTGCGTGCCAAGTCGGGTGCGAGCGTGCGCGGAGTGGCTACGGGACTGGTGCAGGGCACGCCCGGCGGTGGCATCGGCGGCTTCGGCACCGGCGCGTCCGGCGCCGGAGCCGGGGGCACCACTGGCGGAGCCGGCGGCGCGGGCACCGGAGCCTCCGGTCTGGTGGAGTCCACCCTCGGAACCGGAGCGCCGGTTGACACCTACGATCCAATCTTGAATGCCGGTCTCAGGATCGAGCACGGCACTTTTCCCCTCTCCAGCAACGTGCTCAGTGGACAAGTCCCCTTCTTGCAGCAGAATCTGGGAATCGCGAACTTCAACTATTTCCAGGCCTTCCGTTCCGGCACCAGCATGTCGGTTGATTTCGACAACTCCCGGAGCACCGACAATACAACCACCAGCACTCTGGTGCCGCAGGTGCAGTCCGGCTTTCGTTTTACCCTGCGACAGCGGCTCCTCTCCGGTTTCGGCCTTGGACCGAACACACGGTTCATTCGCATCGCGCACAACAACCGCGAAATCTCTGACGTTGCCTTCCGCAATCAGGTGATCGCGACGGTGTCGCAGATCCAGAACATCTATTGGGACCTGGTCAACGCCTACGAGGACGTGAGAGTCAAAGAGCGTTCCCTGGCGCTTGCCGATAAAACCCTCTCCGACGATCGCGAGCAGGTGAAGCTTGGAGCACTGGCGCCCATCGAAGTCTTGCGCGCAGAGAGCGAAGTAGCAGCCCGCAACCAGGACCTCCTGCTTTCGCAGAACGAGTTGCAGTTGCAGGAATTGCTCATCAAGAACGCAATCACCCGCGATTTGAGCGACCTGGTGGTGGCTTCGGCGCCGGTCGTGCCCACCGATACCATGAGCATCTCCGAGCAGGAAGCGGTGACGCCGGTGCAGGATCTGATCGGAGATGCGCTCTCCCACCGTCCTGAACTCGCGGAGGCTCGCATTGATCTTCATAACCGCGACCTCAGCCGCAAAGCCACGGCGAACGCCATGTTGCCTACCATGGATCTCATCGCCTGGTACGGGGCTTCTGGAATTGCGGGTGAGCAGAACCTGAACAACACCAGCTTGCCGCCAGGTACGATTTCACGCTCGGGGTTCCCCAATGCCTTCGCGACCCTGTTCCGAAACGATTTTCCCGACTACGCCATCGGTCTGAACATCACCATCCCGCTGCGCAACCGGGCCGCACAGGCTGACGAAATACGGTCCCAGTTGGAGTACCGCCAGGCGCAACTTCGTCTGCAACAATTGCAGAACCAGATCGGGATCGAAGTCCGCAATGCGCAGTTTGCCCTGCAGCAGAATCGGGCCCGGGTCAACACTTCCCGCAAGGCGCGCGAACTGGCGCGGCAGACCCTGGAAATCGAGCAGAAAAAGTATGGCCTCGGCGCCTCCACCAGCTACCAGGTTCTGCAATTCCAGAGAGATCTGGCGCAGGCCGAGTCGAACCTGGTGACGGCCATGTCGGCCTACGAGAAATCGCGCGTCGAGCTGGATCGCGTCACCGGCTTGACCCTGTCCCATAGCGGCATCGAACTCCAGGACGCCGAGAGCGGCCATGTTGGGGTCGTTCCCAGCCTGCCTGGTGTGGCTCCACGGTCCGACCCTCCTTCTATCGAAGGGCCGCCTCCGAGTTAGGACAATCAGCCATGGGAGTGAACAGCGTAGAATTCATGAGCCAAGTAACCGTGATGACTGCCACCAGCAACCCTCGAGTGTTGATCGCTGATGACCAGCGCGACGTGCTGGAAGCCTTGCGCCTTCTGCTCAAGCGCGAGGGATTCACCATTGAGACCACGGCCTCTCCCGCGGGCGTTCTCGACGCGCTGCAATCGCGCGAATTCGACGCCGCCCTCATTGACCTGAACTATGCCCGCGATACCACGTCCGGCCAGGAAGGCCTGGACTTGCTTTCGCGTATCCAGGGGATTGACAGCACCCTTCCCGTGATCGTGATGACGGCCTGGGGCAGTGTGGATGTGGCGGTCGAAGCCATGCGGCGCGGCGCCCGCGACTTCATCCAGAAACCCTGGGAAAATGCGCGTTTGCTGGCGGTGTTGCGAACCCAAATCGAACTCAGCGGCGCAGTGCGTCGCAGCCAGCAACTGGAAGCCGAGAACCGCCTCTTGCGCGCCGAGGGATCCCCTTCCTTCATTGCCGAAGCCGAAGTCATGCAGCCGGTTTTGCGCCTCATCAGCAAGGTCGGCCCTTCCGACGCCAACGTTCTCATCACCGGCGAGCACGGCAGCGGCAAGGAAGTGGTCGCGCGCACCCTGCATGCGCTTTCCAAGCGCGCTTCGCGTCCCCTCGTAACCGTCAACACGGGCGGGCTCTCGGAAGGAATCTTTGAGAGTGAGCTCTTCGGCCACGTGCGCGGCGCGTTCACCGACGCCAAAAGCGACCGCATCGGGCGCTTCGAGTTGGCCCATGGCGGAACTCTTTTCCTCGACGAAATCGCCAACGTTCCGCTATCGCAACAGGCCAAATTGCTGCGCGTGCTGGAAATTGGCGAAATGGAACGGGTGGGTTCTTCCCGCACCCTGCGCGTCGACGTGCGCATTATTTCCGCCACCAATGCCGACCTGGACAAGGAGACTGCCTCGGGCCGCTTCCGCCAGGACTTGCTGTTCCGCCTGAACACGGTGGAGATCCACCTCCCGCCGCTGCGGGAACGGCGGCGCGACATTCCCGTGCTCGCCATGCACTTCCTGAAGCGTTACGCCGACCGCTATCGCAAGCCCACCTCGAACTTTGACCCGGCGGCAATGCAATTGATGCTGGATTACGCCTGGCCCGGCAATGTCCGCGAACTTGATCACTCGGTCGAGCGCGCGGTTCTGCTGGCGCAAGGGGACGCGGTGCAGGTCAGCGATCTTGGCCTGCGTGAAAGCCGTGAAACCATGCCGAAAATGGAAGACCTGAGCCTGGAAGAAGTCGAGTCCCTGCTGGTTCGCAAGGCGATCGACCGTTACGCAGGTAATATTAGCCAGGCGGCAGAAGCGTTGGGACTGAGCCGCAGTGCGCTCTACCGGCGCCTGCAGAAATATGGAATCGGCAGCACTTAAACCACGGCAGCAGGGAACCGCGGCCCCGATCATTCCGGGAGGCCAGTCGCAAGTCTCTGTTCGACGGAAGCCCAAACGCCGTTTAAGCCACGAAAACAGGGTCCTGCTGCTTGCCTTGGCCGCCGGAATTCCCGGCTTCCTGGTCTCCGTCATCCTGCTTTGGACCGGCGATTACACCGATAGCACCAGGTGGACGCTCACCGCCCTGATCGTGATGGTCTGGCTCGGCTTCGCATTTTCCGTGCGCTCCACCGTGATCCGGCCGCTGCAGACGCTCTCCAACATGCAATCCGCCTTGCGCGAAGGAGACTTCTCCTTCCGGGTGCGTGGCGCGAGTTCGAGCGACGCCCTCGGCGAGCTCATGCTCGAGGTGAACACCCTTTCGCAGATGTTGCGCGAGCAGCGGCTCGGCGCCATGGAGGCCAGCGCCCTTCTCTCCACGGTCATGACGGAGATCGACGTCGCGGTCTTTGCTTTCGATGGCCAGCATCGGCTGCGGCTGGTCAACCGCGCCGGCGAACGGCTCCTCGCTCAACACACCGAGCGGCTCCTGGGCAAGACGGCGGACGAACTGGGCATGGCGGATTGTCTGGAAGGAGAGTCAGCCCGCACCCTGGAGCGAAATTTCCCTGGGATTTCCGGGCGCTGGGGCATGCGGCGAACCACCTTCCGCCAGGGCGGCGTGCCGCACTACCTGGTAGTTCTGACCGACTTGAGTCGTACCCTGCGTGAAGAGGAAAGGCAAGCCTGGCAGCGCCTGGTGCGCGTACTCGGACATGAACTGAACAATTCTCTGGCTCCCATCTGCTCCATCGCCGGCAGCCTCGAGGATATCGTGAAGCGCGAATCCCGGCCCTCCGATTGGGAAGAAGACCTGCGGCGTGGCTTGCGCGTGATCGCTGAGCGATCGGAAGCCCTGGGCCGGTTCATGAAGGATTACGGTCGCCTCACGCGTCTTCCGAAACCACAACTCCGCCCGGTAGCGGTCGGTGCGCTGATCAACGCCGCGGTAGGACTGGAACGGAGAATGGCGATTGAGTTGGCGCCCGGGCCTGAACTGATGGTCGAAGCTGATCCCGACCAGTTGCAGCAACTCCTGATCAATCTCATCCGCAATGCCGTGGATGCATCGCTCGAGACCGGCGGCAGTGTCCGCATTGGCTGGACGAAAAACGGGAACACGGTCAACATCAGTGTCCAGGACCAAGGCCCAGGGATCGCCAATTCCGCTAATTTGTTCGTGCCGTTTTTCACCACCAAGCCGGGCGGATCGGGCATCGGCCTGGTGCTGAGCCGGCAAATTGCCGAAGCCCACGGCGGCAGCCTCACGGTGGCCAACCGTCCCGCGCAACGCGGGTGTGAGGCCAGCCTGCAACTGCCGCTGCGGCCTTGAGTTAACTGCATCGATTGCCTCGGAATCGGCCTCTGGCAAGGCTTTTCGGCCCTCGGAATCACTGGACAATCGCCCCAAATTGGTGTAAAAACAACGGAGCTTGAAGGAGTTCGCCGATGAAATGGACCGTACCTCAGTTTGAAGAAGTGGCGTTGAACTGCGAAATTAACTCCTACGCGAGTGCTGCGCTGTAATCTGTAGGAATGCGGATTGAAATCCTGGGCTCGGCCGCAGGTGGCGGTTTTCCACAGTGGAACTGTGGCTGCCGCAACTGCCTGGCGGTTCGCAGCGGGACTTTCCCAGGCAAGATTCGCACCCAGACCCAGGTCGCCCTCAGCAACGACAATCGGTCCTGGTACCTGCTGAATGCCTCGCCCGATCTGCGTCTGCAGATCGAGGCTACTCCCGCACTTCACCCGCGGGACAGCGGACGAAGTTCCCCCATTTGCGGTGTTCTGCTTACCAGCGGCGATCTCGATCAAGTTGCTGGCCTGCTCTCGCTGCGGGAATTGCAGCCGTTCCGGATTTATTGCACACCCTCCCTGCGTCGCATTTTGCGTGAAGACAACAGCGTATTCGCCATGCTGAATCGGGTTCCCGATCAAGTTGTGTGGACGGAAATCATCCCGGGCGAGAGCTTTGCCTTGCTGTCTGTCGACGGAGAAGAATCGGGCTTGTGCTGCGAACCGCTGCCGCTGGGAACCCGCTATCCTGCTTACGTCAGAGAGCGGCCCACTAGCCGGTCGCCCGGGGAAGCCTCCCTGGGTTTGATAGTAGGATCGTCAGGCGGACGATTGGCTTACCTTCCGGCGGTTCCGGGAGTGGACGACGCTCTGCTACGGCATCTGGATACTGCGGACCTGCTTCTGTTCGACGGTACATTCTGGAGCGACGATGAACTCATCCGCGTGCAGGGTGGTGGATCCACAGCCCGGCAAATGGGGCACATCCCCGTATCATCGGAGGAAGGAAGCTTGCGCAAGCTGGCCGGATTGCGGCGGTCCCGCAAAATCTTCGTGCACGTGAATAACACCAACCCGATGTTAGACCAGTCCAGCCCCGAATACGCCGAGGTGCGTGCGGCCGGCTGGGAGGTGGCGGAGGACGGATGGCACTTCGATCTGTAGAGACCGCGTCTGCGTTCGCTGTACTGTCGCCCGAGGAGTTGCGCGCCCGCCTGCGCCAGGTCGGCGAAGAACGTTACCACCATCGCCATCCCTTTCACCTCATGATGCATGAAGGCCAACTGAGCCGGGGACAACTGCAAGCCTGGGCCTTGAACCGTTACTACTACCAGAGCCGTATCCCGATTAAGGATGCGATCATCCTTTCCCGCAGTGCAGAACCGGAGTTTCGCCGCGCCTGGCGCAAGCGTGTAGTGGATCACGACGGCGACGCCACCCACGAGGGCGGCATTGAGCGCTGGATACGGCTGGCGGAAGCCACCGGCCTCGACCGTGAGCGCGTCATCCGCGGCGACCAGGTGCTGCCCGCGATCCGATATGCCGTGGACGCTTATCTCGAGTTGGTGAGAAACCGCTCCTTCCTCGAAGCGGTAGCATCTTCGCTGACGGAGCTCTTCTCACGCGACTTGATCGCTTTGCGGATGGATCGCCTGCGGCAGCATTATCCCTGGCTTTCGGGCGGGCTGGATTACTTCACGGCGCGTCTCGACCAGGCCCCCGAAGATGCCAAGTTTGCCTTGCAATGGGTAACCGAGCATGCGGGCACCCGGGCCGAGCAGGAGCTGGCCATCGCCGCACTGCGCGCCAAGTGCGACATTCTCTGGGCGCAACTGGACGCGCTTCATTTTGCCTACGTGCAGCCGGGATGGCCTCCACCGGGCGCGTTCCGTATCCAGGAGTCCTAGCCATGGCCCCTCCGGTGGATTCCAGCCAGCCTCGCCTTGCTGCTGGTTGCAGGTGGGGCAAACAGGGCGACGAGCCGGTCGTACTCTTCCCCGAGGGCATGATCCGCGTGCAGGGGACCGGCCAAAGCGTCCTGGAACTCTGTGACGGCCAGCGCTCCGTCGAGGAGATCGTTGGCGTGCTGGCCGGTCGCTACAACAGCGCCGATCCCGCCAAAGTGCGGGAAGACGTGCGCGCTTTTCTGGAAGCTCTGCAGCAGAAGCGCATCGTGGATTATTGATGATTCCCAACCCCCTGGCGCTTATCGCTGAGATCACGCATCGCTGCCCGCTGCATTGTGTCTATTGTTCCAATCCCCTGCAGATGGTGGGCGCTAAGACCGAACTCGCCACCGAAGAGTGGCTGCGGGTCTTTCAGGAGGCCACCCGCCTGGGGATTCTGCACCTTCACCTGACCGGAGGCGAGCCGCTCGCGCGTACCGACCTGAAAGATCTGGTCGAGGGTGCGCACGCCGCCGGGCTCTACACCAATCTGATCACCTCGGGAATTGGCCTGCCCGAGTCGCGGTTGCAAGCCCTGGTGGAAGCCGGCCTGGACCACATCCAACTGAGTTTTCAGGACGGAAGAGAGGGACCTGCCAACTGGATCGCTGGCGCCAAGGCTCACGCGCACAAAATCGCGCTCGCCCCGGTGATCCGCCGCTTCCGCATCGCTTTTACGGTGAACCTGGTCGTACACCGTCACAATCTCGATCATCTGGAAGAAATGATTGCCTTCGTCGAGCAACTTCAACCCGACCGCATGGAAATTGCCCACGCCCAGTATTACGGCTGGGCTCTGAAAAACCGCGACCGCCTGATGCCCACCCGCGCCCAACTAGAGAACTGCTTGCGCATCGTCGATGCTGCCCAGCAAAGGCTCTCCGGGCGCATGCGCATCGATTGTGTCGTCCCCGACTATTACGCGCGTTACCCCAAAGCGTGTATGGGAGGATGGGGCCGCCGCCTCATGCTGATCGATCCTTCCGGGCATGTGCTGCCCTGCCACGCTGCTGGAGTCATCCCCGGCATGCAGTTCGACAACGTATGCCATCACCCTTTGGAGTGGATCTGGAACGATTCGCCAGCCTTCCGGCGCTTTCGCGGCGAAGACTGGATGCCCGAGCCGTGCCGCAGTTGTGACCGTCGCGCCGAGGACTTCGGCGGTTGCCGCTGCCAGGCCTTCCTGCTCACCGGGGATGCCGCCGCGACTGACCCGGTGTGCTCCCTGGCGCCAACTCACGGCGTAGTGGAAAGCGCTCAACTGCGGGCCAACTCCGGCGAAGCCCAACCTGCAGCGTGGTCCTACCGGCTCAATCCGGAGTAGCCCGGGTTTCAACTGGAACCTCTCATCCAATGGGTGAGAACAGAACCAGGGTCTTCGGGACTTGCAGGAACCCGCTCTCCGGATCAATCCCGAAGCGCGAGAAGCCGCCCACGCTCCACACATCGCTTGTCTCCGGCAGGACGAAGACCCGGGGTGGTTCACGGTTTCACTCCCAGGGTGGGTAATGGTCTGGCTGAAGCTAAGCTAGTGGCGCCCGCCGGAGGGTTTGTCTGCAGCTTGTAAAAAGATTGTCAACAAAAGGTTTACCGCCACTTTGGCATCAAAACTGGTAGTAAGCTGCTCTTGACATTGCGGACTTTGGCTGGAAAAAGAGCATTTACGGAGTACACATGATTAGAGTAGAAGGAAGCCGTGATGCCGCCATCCAGCGGATCCCGGGGAGTCCGCACGAAGAGCTTTTGTACCCTGACCCGGGAGCGGCCAGCATGGAACGAATTCTGGTTGTAGAAGATGACCGTGCAGTGCAGAAGGCTCTGAAGCGTCTGTTTGAGACCGAGGGCTTTGCGGTCGAGATCAGCCCGGATGGGAAGTCGGCCCTGGAGGCTTTCCGTGCCGCCGCTCCCGCCGCCATCGTGCTCGATCTGCGTCTTCCTGCCATGTCGGGCAGAGACGTGTGCCGGGAAATCAAGCAGCAATCGCCTTCCCTCCCCATCATTGTTCTGAGCGCAACCAGTGATGTTTCCGACAAAGTGCTGCTGCTCGAACTGGGCGCCGACGACTACGTGACCAAGCCTTTCAGTCCGCGCGAGCTTTTGGCGCGGGTACGAGCCGCGTTGCGGCGCAGCGTCCGAACGGGCACCGGCGAGACCTTTGGGTTCGACGGAATTTCCGTCGACTTCATCAAAATGGAGGTTACCCGCGACGCTGTGCCGGTGGCACTCACCGCCCAGGAATTCAAGACCTTAAAATTCCTGGTGCAGAATGCGGACCGTGTCATCTCCCGCGATGAGTTGCTGAATGACGTCTGGGGCTACCAGAATTATCCCTCCACCCGCACCGTCGACAATCACATCCTGAAGCTGCGCCAGAAGCTGGAGAAAGATCCGGCGAATCCGGTACACTTCCGCACCGTCCATGGGATGGGTTACAAGTTTGTGCGCTGATGCCGGCAGGAGACCGGACGAGAGACCGCAGGGTTTCTGGGCCAAGGAGAGAGCCAGCATGGTGAAACTTCGGATGCGGACCAAGTTCCTGCTCTCCATGCTGCTCATCTCCGCCGGACTCACCTCCACCAGCCTTCTCCTGGTTCGCCGCAGTGTCCAGGCACAAGTCAAGAGCGGAATTTTCGCCGACCTGCATAACTCCGTCACCACCTTCCAGAACTTCCAGCGAGAACGCGAACTCGCGCTCACTCACGCTGCGGAGCTGCTGGCGGACCTGCCCAACCTGCGCGCCCTGATGACCACCCAGGACGAAGCCACCATCCAGGACGCCTCCAACGACCTGTGGCGCCTGGCAGGCACCGACCTTTTCCTGCTGGCCGACCGCACGGGACGAGTGGTGGCGCTGCATACCGCATCGCCCGGTTTTACCCGCGCCATGGCCCAGGATGCGCTCGGCACTTCCCTGAACCAGGAGGGGCCAGGCCACTGGTGGTTCGGCGCCAATCATCTCTACGAAGGTTTTCTCAAGCCCATCTATTTTGGTCCCGCCAGGGACAACCGCCTGCTGGGATTTTTGGTCATTGGCTATGAAATCAACGACAATGTTGCCTCGCAGGTGAGCCGCATTGCCGCCAGCCAGGTTGCCTTCTACTACGGCGACACCATCGTCAGCAGCACTCTTACCCCGGCCAACGAGGCGGAACTTTCGCGACTGCGAGCGGTTCGCTCCGCTCCCGGAGTCGCTGAGCCCGAGGAGGTGCAATTGGGCGACGAGCGTTTCCTCGGCGCCTCGCTGGAACTGGCTTCGGAAAACACGCCTTCCGTCCGCTTAAGCGTCCTCAAATCCTACGATCAGGCAACCGCCTTCCTCGACAGTCTGAATCGCCTGCTGTTGGCGCTGGGGCTGGCCGCCGTGGTGGGAGGAAGTGTGCTGGTGTTCCTTATTTCGCACACCTTTACTCGTCCTCTGGGAAATCTGGTGGCGGGGGTGCGCGCCCTGGAAACTGGGGATTTTGATTATGCTCTGGATGCCCGCGGCGGCGACGAAGTGGCGGAGGTCACGGCAGCCTTCGATCGAATGCGCAACAGCCTGCTGAAAACCCAGCAGGAGTTGCTGGAAGCAGAACGGCTGGCCACCATCGGACGCATGGCCAGCTCCATCTCGCATGATTTGCGCCATTCCCTCGCCGCCATCGTGGCCAATGCGGAATTCCTCTGCGAAAGCCGGTTGTCCTCCGAGCAGCGCGAAGATCTCTACCACGAGGTCCGAGTCGCCGTGAACCAGATGACCGACTTGATCGACTCTCTGCTGGAGTTCTCGCGCACCCGGGAATCCCTGCGGCCCACCTATGGCAGCGTCAAGGAAACCGTGGAGCACGTGGTCCAGACCATTCGTTCGCATCCCGAATTCCATGGCGTGCGGATTGCCGTCAATCAAACCGGCAACAGCGTCGGCTGGTTCGACCCCAGGAAGCTGGAGCGCGCTCTTTACAACCTCCTGCTGAACGCCTGCGAGGCGGTCACCGGAGATGCGGGGCGCATTGACATCGATTTATGCGAGGTTCCGAACGGGGTGGAAGTTCGCGTCGCCGACAACGGCCGTGGCATTCCCGAATCTATCCAGGGCAAGCTCTTTGAACCCTTTGTCAGCTATGGCAAGGAGAACGGCACCGGCTTGGGCCTGACCGTAGTACAGAAGATTGTTCAGGATCATGGCGGTGACGTCGCGGTGGAGAAAACGTCCAAAGAAGGGACCGTCTTTCGCCTGGTGCTTCCTCTCGCCTCATCCTCCAGCAGCGTCCCCTGGGGTCGCAGGGAGGGGAACCCGGGGCCGCCACCGCTGGCTAAGATAAAGCGCGCGCAATCGGAGTAGGATTCCCACATTACGGCCGGGGCCCGGCCGGTCTGCGAAGCAAGGGCTGATGGCAGCGGCATCATTGGGGTTACTTCCAAGTCTTCTTCGGGAGGCGAATTGTGAAGCAGGGGAATACTTTGTCTGGTTGCATTCGCGCATCCGGTACGCTGGGATTGCTTCTGCTGGCCCTCAGTGTTTCCGCATGGACACAACAAGCCAGCCCGCCGCCAGCCTCTCAGGAAGACTCCATGGCTGCCGCCGTCCACGATTTGCAGCAGCAGGTCCGCGAACTGCGCGCCGCGGTGGTGGAAATGCGCGCGGAAGCTGCCCAGTATCGGGCCGAGACCTCGGAACTGCGGCGTCAGCTTCAGGCCACGCGCGGCCAGTCGGTGGCATCCACCGCGCCGCTACCGCAATCGGGTTCCTATGGGATATCTCCTGCGCCCACGGCCGATCCAGCGCCCGTCGGCTCTAATTCGAAGCCCGCCCAGGATTCGAAAACGGCGTCATCCGGATCGCTGGAAGACCGCGTCGCCTCACTCGAAGATTCGGCCGAACTCCTGAGCGACAAAGTGGATGACCAGTACCAGACTAAAGTCGAAAGCGCGTCCAAGTACAAAGTGCGGTTTTCCGGCATCGTGTTGCTGAATCTTTTCAGCAATCGCGGCGTAACCGACAACCAGGACGTCCCCAATTGGGCGAACCCACCGGCGCCGTTCGACCCAAAGGGCAATTTCGGAGCGACCTTGCGGCAGTCCGAACTCGGGCTGGAAGTATTCGGTCCGCGTCTGGCCGGCGCCAAGACCAGCGGCAATGTGCAGTTCGACTTCTCCGGCGGATTCCCCAGCACGCAGAACGGGGTCAATTTTGGGATCACCCGGCTGCGCATCGCCAGCATGCGGCTGGACTGGGATCACACTTCCATCGTCGCCGGACAGGACGACCTGTTCCTGTCCCCACTCTCCCCGACTTCGTTCGCGTCGCTGGCCATCCCCCAGTTCGCTTACGCAGGCAACCTCTGGGGCTGGATTCCCCAGGTCCGAGTCGAGCATCGCTTCGATCTTTCCAGCGGGCAGAACATCACCCTGCAGGCGGGCATACTTGATAATCTGACGGGAGAGCAGCCCTACAACCAGTTTCTCCGCAGCCCGCAGGCCGGCGAAAGCTCCAGCCAGCCGGGCTTTGGAGCGCGGGTGGCTTGGACGCGAAGCCTCCTTGGCCGTCCTTTGACTTTGGGGGCGGCGGGCTACTACAGCCGTCAGGATTGGGGTTTCAATCGCCATGTCGACGGCTGGTCGGGCATGACGGACTGGCTGATTCCGCTCCTTCCCCGCGTCACTTTGTCCGGAGAGTTTTATCGAGGAACTGCCGTGGGCGGTCTGGGTGGGGGAATTGGCCGAAGTGTCTTGTTTAGCGGAGATCCTACACTGCCAAGTACGCAGTTGCGCGCGCTTGATTCCATCGGAGGATGGTCGCAGGTGAAAGTGAAGGCCACTTCGAAGTTGGAGTTCAACGCTGCTTACGGCATGGATAGTCCGTTCGCCGAAGACGTTAGGCCCTTTTCTGGTGAGCAGAATTATTTCGGCTTGCTGTCGCAGAATCGCGGCATCATGGCGAACTTCATCTACCGGCCCCGCTCGAACCTGCTGTTTTCGACGGAGTACCGGCACCTGAAGACCTACGCCATC
>JBGPJK010000002.1:0-41835 GCA_041485425.1 Terriglobia bacterium
GGCCCCGTAGCTCAGATGGATAGAGCAGCGGTTTCCTAAACCGAAGGTCGCGTGTTCGACTCACGCCGGGGCTACCACGCTATCTTGTTTCAACTCAAAGAGCTGGTTGACACCGTACTCGCAGGGGATGCGGGGAGCGGATCTCTTGACGAGTTCGGGCTTACAGGATCAAGAAGTGCAAGTGTTACGCGCTCCGCTTGCGTTCTACCCGTGCTCGTTCTATATAACGGCCGGTCTTCACATCTACCCGCACGGCTTCGCCGGGAGCAATGAACAGAGGCACGTGAATGGGAAGACCATTATCGAGGGTCGCCTGCTTCCAGGTGCTGTCCTGTTGCGCGTGCACCGGCGGCGCCGTACTCGCCACCCAGGCCTCGACTATATCCGGAAACACAATGCTGATGGGTTCGCTTTCGAAGAACTCTACCGGCAGTAGCATCCCCGGTTGCAGGAAGTTTCCCGCCGGCCCCAGGATGGCCAGGGGAACCTCAAGTTGCTCGAAGTTGTCCGGATCCATGAAAGTACAGGTGTCCCCTTCGCCAAACAAAAACTCCATGGTCTTCCGCTCGAGTTGCAGGTCTGCCAGCCGTTCCTGTGGGCGGAAGTGCGGCTCCCACAGGCGACCGCTTCTGACATTGCTGAGCTTGGTCTTCACCACCCCGGACAATTTGGCTGCTCCGGCCTTGGACTCCGCCCCCAGGACTTTGTAGATCTGCCCTTCGATGCGGATGACCATGCCCGCTTTCAATTCGGATGCCATGACCATGACAAGCCTCCCGGAAACGGAGTTCTGGTATCCTCAAGCGTTATTTTCAACCTATGCCCTTCCGCTGTGCAGTGATTGAGGTCACCGGATCGACAGGCGAGAAAAATGCGGTATTCAGGCAATCACAGCACCAAGATATGGGTATCACTGCTGTGGCAACCATTCAATGCTACCAATAGAACGAGCGGCGGGACATCTGCCTGTGCTTGCCGTCGCTGGAGCCACTACATGTCATTGCGCTTGAAGCCAATCCAAGAGATCGCTGAAAAGCTGGACATCGGGGAGCAGTATCTCGAGCCATGGGGCGCCCACATGGCCAAGCTCCGGCTGGAACTGCTGTCCGAGTCGCGGCCTCCCACCCAGGGCAAGCTCATCCTGGTCACCGCCATGACCTCAACCAGCAGTGGCGAGGGAAAGACCGTCACATCCATTGGTCTGGCACAGGCACTCGCCAAAATTGGCAAGAAGGCAATCGTTACGCTGCGCGAGCCGTCGCTCGGCCCCGTCTTTGGCTTGAAGGGTGGCGCCACCGGGGGCGGCCAATCCCAGGTTCTGCCCAACGAGAGAATCAACCTGCACTTTACCGGCGATTTCCATGCCGTGACTTCTGCTCATAACCTGCTGGCGGCCATGCTTGATGCGCATCTCCATCACGGCAACAGTTTGCGTGTCGACGTCAACAACATCATGTGGCCGCGCACCATGGACATGAACGATCGCGCGCTGCGGAACATCGTCAGCGGGCTGGGCGGGCGCACCAACGGCCCGGCTCGTGAGACCGGCTTTGTGATTACGGCTGCCTCGGAAATCATGGCCATCCTCGCGCTCGCCAGCAGCCGTCAGGATCTTCGGCAGCGGTTGAGCCAGATCGTGGTTGGCTTCGACCTGAGCGGCAAACCGATTCGCGCCGAGGACCTGAAGGCCACGGGGGCCATGATGGTGTTGCTCAATGACGCATTGATGCCGAACCTGGTGCAGACTACCGAGCACACGCCCGCCATCGTGCACGCCGGCCCCTTCGGCAACATCGCCCATGGGACCAGCAGCGTTCTGGCACAAAAGATGGGCCTGCATCTGGCTGACTACGTGGTCAACGAAACCGGCTTCGGTTCCGACCTGGGTGCGGAGAAGTACTTCGATCTGGTGATGCCGTCGGCGGGTCTCCAGCCCTCAGCGGCTGTACTGATCGCCTCGACCAGGTCCTTGCTCAGGCACGGCCCCTCGCAAGATCGAGCCACCGGCACGGCGTCTGGTGGTCGAGCTTTCGACGCGGGCTTCGCCAATCTCGCCAAACATATAGAGAACCTGCGCAAGTTTGGAGTCCCGATTGTGGTGGCGATCAACCGTTTTCCTTCCGACACCTCGGCGCAACTGGATTCGATTCTGGAGTTCTGCCGCAGCCTGAGTGTCGAGAGTGCGGTCTCGGACGTTTACGAGCAAGGCGGCGCCGGTGGTGTTTACCTGGCAGAGAAGGTCATCAGTGCCATCAGTACCGCTCCCGCAGCGAAGTTGCGCCCCCTCTACCAGCCTGAATCGAGCCTGGTGGAGAAGATCGAGGTCGTCGCCAAAGAAATCTATGGCGCCGGAAATGTTGTCGTCGAATCGGCTGCCAGAAAGAAGCTGGAGAAGTTTACCGAACTCGGTTACGGCCACCTGCCCGTCTGCATGGCCAAGACCCAGTCCTCCTTGACGGACGATCCGGGAAAGCTCGGTGCGCCGCGAGGCTGGACTTTAACGGTTACCGATGCTTCTTTGTCTGCAGGCGCCGGGTTCGTGGTCGCGGTGCTGGGGGAAATGATGCTCATGCCAGGTCTTGGCAAATCACCCCAAGCCCTCAAGCTGGACGTAGATGAAAGCGGAGTCATTCAAGGGATGATTTAGCCAGCCAGCCACGGAGTCGGTCGAAGCTGAAATCTGATTGTGCTGCCGTGAGTGCGCTCAACCTATCGTCGGCGATGCCCCGACTGGCACCCGTTCCCTTCAGGGCGGTCCTTGGACTGATCGGGTTTACCGCCATCGTTGCGCAGATCATCCTCATGCGCGAACTGATGGTAGTTTCGTATGGCAACGAGATTTCGCTGGGCGTGATGCTCGCCAGTTGGCTGCTCTGGACGGCGCTCGGCAGCAACTTCTTTGGCAAGCTGGCGGCTCGATCCCATGACCCTGGCCGGGTGATGGCTGGCCTGCAGCTGATCCTTGCTCTGACTTTTCCCGCAACCGTTCTGGCGGTCCGCGCCAGCCGGAGTGTGTTTCGCGCGATCCCCGGGGAAATCCTTGGGCCAATCCCGATGTTCCTCACTTGCCTGGCCAGCTTGAGCTGCTTCTGTGTGGTGTCCGGTTGCTTGTTCGCCGCCGGCAGCCGGCTCTACGCGCAGCAGGCGAATTCTTCCAGTTCAGTAGCGACCGGTTCGGTGTATCTGCTCGAGGCGGCAGGCTCCGCACTGGGTGGCATTTTGGCCGGCCTGTTACTAATTCGCCATTTCACCTCCATTGAAGTTTCGCTGCTGGTGAGCTTGCTGAACCTGGCGGCCGCGGCAACTCTTGCAATTCGAACAGTGTCATACCGACGTGCGCTGACCGCCGTTCTGCTGGGCGGTTTCGTACTTACTCTGCCGGTCGCTCGCCGGCTGGAGGATCTATCGCTTGCCCGCCTCTGGCCCGGCTTTCGACTGATTGCTGCCCGCAACTCGGTTTACGGTAGCCTGGCGGTGGTGGAAACGCCCGGCAGCCGCAGCCTCTTCGAAAACGGCTTGCTGATGTTCAACGCGCCCGATCCGGCAGCCGCTGAAGAAGCGGTGCATTTTGCCCTGCTCCAGCATCCTTCTCCTAAGACCCTGTTGCTCATCGGAGGAGGAGCGAGCGGAAGTCTTCTCCAGGCTCTGCAGCACCCCAGCCTGGAACGGGTGGACTACGTCGAACTGGATCCCACCGTACTCGACGTGGCCGAGCAATACTTTCCCCAGCAATGGGCGGCGGCGCGAGCCGACGCACGCGTGCACGTCCACCATGCCGACGGGCGATTATTTCTGAAATCCACCGACCGCAGTTTTGACGTGATCCTCATCAACCTGCCCGATCCGCAGACCGCGCAGCTGAACCGTTTCTATACTCTGGAATTCTTCCGCGAGGCGGCAGAGAAGCTGAATTCTGGCGGCGTCTTTTCTTTTCAACTGCGAGCCGCGGAAGAATACATCAGTCCCGAACTGGGGGACTTTCTGCGCTGCATCAATAAAACACTGCGTGAAGTCTTCCCCGTGGTCACTACCATTCCGGGCGAGTCGGTGCACTTCTTCGCCGCCAAGCAAGGCGGAGGCCTGACCTCCGATCCCCAGGAGTTAATCTCCCGGCTTCGGTCCAGACATGTTCAAACCAGCTATGTTCGCGAGTACTACATCCCATTCCGCATGATGCCGGACCGCATGCTGGATCTCGACCGGCAGATCAAGCCGCGTGGCGATACGCCCGTGAACCTTGACTTCACCCCCATCGCATACTATTTCGACGTCGCGCTATGGAGCACACAGTTCAATCAGGGCTATCGCCGGATCTTTGAATCCATCGCGCGGGTGAACTTCGGCTATGTGATGGCTTGGCTTGGAGTGCTCCTGCTGGCCATTGGAGTCTTCTTGCGTTGGCTGCCACGCCGAGCCGCACGCGCCCGGGCCAGCGCCGCTTTTTGCACGGCAGCCACGGGCTTCACTCTCATCGGTCTCGAAGTAATGCTCCTGCTGGGTTTTCAGGCCATCTACGGTTACGTTTACCATCAGCTTGCCATTGTGATTGCCTTCTTCATGGCGGGCATGGCTCTGGGATGCTGGTGGCGTCTGCGGCGTTCGAGGAGTTCTCCCGCGACCTTGCTCGATCGGAAGATGCTGATGTTGGCGGGACTACAGATCGCGGCTGCCTTTTGTCCGCTCCTGCTGTACGTGCTATTTAGTCTTCTCTCGGGAATCAGAGACCCGATGGGCCTGACCGTGGTCAGTCAGGCTCTTTTCCCGGTGCTGGCGTTGCTGTCCGGCCTCCTCGGCGGGTATCAGTTCCCTCTCGCCAGCGAAATCTTCTTTGCCGGTTCAAAGTCTGCTTCGGCAAGTCTGGGGACACTCTACGCTGTTGATCTTGTGGGTGCGTGCCTGGGCGCACTCGCGGTGAGCGCATTGCTGCTGCCCGTCTTCGGGTTCTTGCGATCGGCGGTGCTTATCGCGGCGGTAAACCTGGTGCCCGGTCTCCTGGCCTGCTGGGTGGCTTTTGAGGGAACGGTTCCTCAGGAGTGACGACTGGCGCTGCAGGTTCTCCGAAGACCAGTGCGGTGAAGAAAAAGATGTCGGTGTCCTTGTCCCGCCAGGCATTCGCGGGAAGCCCGGCCTTCACAGCGGTTTGCTCCAGAAGTGTTTTTCGACCCCAACCTTCGTCACTCGCGACCTGGGGAAGAAGCAGTCCCTCGTTAGGGCCATTCTTCATGAGCAGTCCGTGCTCTCCAACGCGTATCTGCTTTGTGTCAAAGATGCGGCGAAGCGGCGAGAGCACCGAGACCTCGTACTTCAACTGCGGCAGTTCACTGGCCGTGACCGGCGGGAACCGCGTATCCCTTAGAGCGGCCAGGATGGCCACATCCCGCACGGTCAGGGCGAGCGGCTTGATCGAACCCGTGTAGCCGACGCAACCGCGGAGTTCTCCGTTCTTTCGGATGGTCACAAATGCTCCCCGGTCTTGCGTCAGGGGCTGGGACAAATCGGCTGGAACTTCAATCACCTTGTTTTCCTTGACCGCTGCCTCGACGGCTCTCCGGGCGATGTCCAGCAACCGTTGCTTCTCTGCCTGGCTCAGGGAGAAGCGCGGCCCTTCGACCGCACGCTGGTTGGCGGTTCGCAACAGCGCTACAGCGCCGTAGCCCACCACACGGCTGTGGTCACCAGTTACGTCTCCGGTATTTGCATACTTGAGCACGCTGGCGCGCGTAGCTCCAAGGCGCTCAGCCGCGATCATTGCCGCCACAATCGGCCCTCCTCCGCAGGCCTCCCAGATGCGGATCTGAAAATTCCGGGAAAGAGTCAAATAATCCCACTCGCTGATGGCGTTCAGGGTCTTGTGGTCGAGCGTAGAAGCCTCGTCGTAGGCGTGAAAGTGGGAGAGATCAGAACTGGCCACAATCAGCGTGTCCGATCCTTGAATCAACTCCGCGAGTGCGACCCCAAGAGCACGGCTGGCTTCATAGCTCTGCTCGCCCATCACGATGGGCACTAACTCAAAATCCGGGAGGGTCCGCTGCAAGAACGGAAGCTCCACCTCCAGGGAGTGTTCCGCCTGACCCTGAGAAGGCACATGCCCGCGGCTGGAGAGCTTGATCAGCGGACTCATGCTGGCGAGTTTGCGGGCCAACACCTTGTCCACCGGGACCTTCCCCAGAGGAGTCGCATACGCGCTCCCGTCATAGACCGCGGAAAAAGGAAATTCCTCATAATGAGAGGGAGCGATCACCACCACTCGATGGATCTTTTGTCCCTTGAGTAACGCGTAACTATGCGCCGCGACCGCGCCCGAGTAGGGGTACCCGGCGTGCGGGGCAATCAAGGCAACGATGTGATCCTGGGTGGCTGGAACGGCGGCACGAGCGATCATCCCATCCACGGCCGCCGCCAATTCCTTCGGATCCTGAGGATAGAAGGATCCGGCTACGGCCGGTTGCCTGATCTCGCCTGCGGGTGCAGCGGCCAGGCATTGCGAAGCCACCCAGACCGCCAGCAAGAGAATAGGAGCGGAGATCAGCCGCATCCTCATGTCGATACTCTATCCCTTTCTCGTCACTCACGCTCCCCACACACCGGGGATGACGTGCTGACAATACTCGCACTTCCCCCTGCGCAGATGCATCTGCGCCACGGTGAAGCCTGCGCGCTCGATCACAAGCCGATGACACTTGGGACAGTACGTGTTCTCGGCCGGATGCCCCGGCACGTTGCCCACATAAACGTACTGCAGACCCTCAGCATCGGCGATAGCCTTCGCCCGCTCCAGAGTTTCCACCGGCGTTGGGGGAAGGTTCTTCAGCAGGTACAAAGGGTGGAAACGCGTAAAGTGGATGGGGACCTCGGACCCCAGATTGGACTTGATCCAGCGGGCGAGTTCGCGGAATTCCTTGTCACCGTCGTTGAGCGTCGGCACGACAAGGTACACGATCTCTGTCCACCGGCTCTGCTTGCGAATCGTGACCAGCGTATCCAGCACCGGCTGGAGCTCGCCGTTCACCACATCCCTGTAATAGCTCGGCGAGAATGATTTCAGATCGACCTTGATCGCATCCACGTGCTGGCACAGCTTCTTTAGCGGTTCTTGCTGGATGAAGCCGTTCGACACGACCACGCTCTTCAGCCCCTGCGCGCGTGCAGCATCGGCAGTGTCCGTGACGAACTCGTTAAACACCGTTGGTTCGCTGTAGGTGAAAGCCACAGCCGGGCATTGGTTCTGCTTGGCCGAAGCAGCCACGGCAGCGGGAGGCAGATAGGTGGCCGGCAGTTCTTCGGGCCTGGCCTGCGAAATCTCCCAGTTCTGACAGAATTTGCAGTTCACATTGCATCCCGCTGTGGCGATGGAGAATGCCAATACACCGGGATAGAAGTGAAAGAAGGGCTTCTTCTCGATCGGGTCTATATGCGCGGCACAGACCCGCGAGTGTACCAGGGAGTAATAGGTTCCACCCCGGTTTTCCCGAACGCGGCAGTGCCCGCGGTCGCGGTCACCGACCACGCAACCGCGCGGACAAAGCTTGCAGCGGACATTCTTGCCCGGCAGTTTTTCATAGAACCTGGCTTCGACTCGAAAGCGGGAATCGTCCTCTGCCAGGGAGGAAGCCTCCAGAGGAAGAACGAGCCAGTTATGGACACAAGCTGCTGCGCAAGCCGCCAAACAAGGGAGGGTAACCGCCTTCAGGAAAGTCCTGCGATCTGATGTTGTCGCGGTGATTTGCGAGAACCGGGAAGTGAGCCCCACCCCTGGTAAGGCGTCGATGAAACCGCATTCTTGGTCAAGCCGGCGCTGGAGTGAGCTTAACTCGCTGCTGGTGGGAACCGCTGGATACAACATGAGTCCACCTCCGCGCTCACAGTCCTTGTATCACTCTCCGAAGCTGGTTTCAGTGACGAGCGGCACACTGACCCTGGGCAAGATCATCGCTTCTCATCGGCAACACCCTATCGACTCTCGCCACCCGGCGTTCTACGCGTCCCGCTCTACGACTCAGCCAACCTAAAGCTCCGGCGGCCCAAGAACTGATTGGACTTTCGCCTTGGATTCTTTCTTCGTCGAAGGCTTGGCCGGACGAATCACCTCGACAGCTTGTGATTGCCATTGCCCAGACGTGATGCGCCGGCCGGGCTGGTTGCCCAACCCGGATTTTGTCGGCGGCTTTCGGCCCGCCATCATCTTGGCGGCCGCAACTTCGGCGAGCGCCTCGCCCCTGTTTGAAAAATGTCTCTGCATTTTCTCCTCCCGCTGGTTTCTCGCGCTGACTCAGGCAGCGCGTGGCATCGACCGGCTTGCTTCCTCCAGCAAAGTGCGCACGTCGTCGTCGGTGGTCTGACTGAAGTCCGCATACCACTGCGAAACCGCAAAGAACATCTCCGGCTCAGCCACACTGACAACTTCATCCGCTTCCATCCGGATGGCGTTGCAGGCAGTGGCTGGAGCCACGGGAATGGCTACCACGATTCGCGCCGCTTGTTGCCGGCGGAGTGCCGCAATCGCAGCCAGGATGCTGGAGCCGGTCGCAATGCCGTCATCTACCAGAATCACGGTCTTCCCGGCCACCGACAGCGGCGGGCGACCGCTGCGATACAGCCGCTCGCGGCGTTGCAGTTCCTGCAACTCGGCGGCCGCTACCTCGCGAATCGCCTCGTCAGTCACGCACAGTTCTTTCACCATGGAGAGATCGAGTATCTGCACGCCACCTGGAGCAATGGCACCCATGCCCAGTTCCCGGTTCCACGGGGTGCCCAGTTTCCGGACCACAAAAACATCCAGGGGGGCCTTTAGCGCCTGTGCTACCTGGAAAGCCACAGGCACGCCGCCGCGCGGCAGTCCCAGCACCAGCACGTCGTCGCGACCAGAATATGCCGACAGTTTGGTCGCCAATATGCGACCCGCCTCGGCTCGATCCTCGAAGGGCAGCGTCTCCTCGTCCTCATCTTCTTCTCGAAATAGCATCACACACCCCCCGGGGGCTGTCCCAAACCGCACCCTCCCCCTGCCATCCTGACTCGACGAACACCACCCGACTAAGCGGCCGCCTTCGGAACCTCTGCGGCCGACAACAAAGTCGCCACCGCGCCCCGCAGACCTGCAGTGCCTTCCAAGGCGTATACACGGCTGGTGGCGGGAATCTCTGAATCCGCAGAAGCGCCACACACCAACAGAACAGGAGTGTTCGAATTCTCCCTGGCTTCTAGGGCCAGCACGTACTTGTCTTCCGTCGAGAATCTGTGACCGACAATCACCAGATCAAACTTCTCGCGGGAAAGCCAATTCAAGCCTTCCTTGATCCGGTTAGTGGCCCTCACCGTATATCCCGCCTCTGTCAGGACAGCGCATCGGCTGTCTGAAACCGTCATATCGAACGAGACACACAACAGCCTTTGCTCCGGCATACAAGCCCCCTTCCGCCACTCTATTACTGGCCAGTTGCCCGCCTGCACCCGTGCCCGTTTGCATCCATCGATAAGCCGAATCAGGCGGCGATCGGAGTCTTCATCGGCCGGACTTCTTCCTTTATCGCCGCGAGCCGCATGCTGGCCAGCTTCGCCAGCGCCTTCCACGCCAGGACATTCAGGTGGATGGCGACCATGGCACCCAGGATCGCGGGCACCACGTATACGTCCTCAACCTTCCAGAGCCAATATCCGAGAATCGGCGAACCGAGCCACGCACCAAACCAACCTACGATCAGCTTTCCGAACAGAGCGTCATTGCCCTCCAGAAAGCGATACCGAAGTACATTGTGATAAACGACCGCTACGACTGCGCTGATGAGCGTAAGAACCAGGAAGGAAAGCAAGCTCATACCCAGCATGGCCTTTACCTCCTTTGGACCAGGGAGACCGGGGTCGCCCCCCGGGGGAGAACCGGGTCCGGGCTATGGGTTGAACGAATCAGGCCAAATCGGATCTCAGGTAGAGAGTCGGTTGGCCACCAGAACCTGATTTCATTGTCAGCCTGCACTGCCGGGGACTCAATACGCCCAAGGAAAAGCCCTCGGAATTTTCGTGCCAAAATGGGATACGAGGCGTAGAGGGCACACTACCTCTTCGCCACGCCCAGTTGAAGGAACCACGACCTGGCAGGAGAGACTGGAGTTTGCCGCTTCGATCTCCCCTGCTAGCCCTCGACAGACTTAGGGTCACGCGGCGACCAGTTCCAGTGTTTCCATGGCCTCCTCGAATTGAGCATTCGCGACCTGCAGGAATACTTCCCGGGGCATCAATTCGCGGCTGACCATCTTGAGGGTTTCGGCGGACACTGTGCCGTTCTCCACCAGTTGACGGCCGGCTTGCTGCGCCGCCTGCAATACATCCCCGACCGGCATCCCCGCCTGCAGCATGGGAGCCAGTACGTGCGCGTGGGGGCGCAACAGTGCACCGGCAAAGTGAAAGCCAATGACCTTGCACAGCATTTCCATCTGCACCAGCAAGGGATGGAAGTTGTCCATCTCCCAGAATCCGCAACTGGACACCAGCACAATGCTTCGGGTCTTGACGTCGGTGCGAATGGGGTGAGTACAGTGCCCATAGCGCAGTTCGATCGAGGGCTCAATCAGCGGAATAATCCGGTCCATCAGGTTTTTCATTGGTCCGGACATACCCCACACATAAAGCGGGGTGGCAAACACCCAGGCATCGGCTTCACGCAGCTTGGGATGAAGCATCTGCATGTCGTCGTCTTGAAAACACCTGCCCGGCGTCCTGAGCCAGCAATTGAACTCTCCCTGGCACGGGTTGATGTTCAGCGTCTTGGTGCAGAAGACCTCGACCTCGCCGCCTGCTTCTCGCGCTCCCTCAAGAAAAGGGTTCAGGATCAAGGCGGTGTTCCCTTTGTCCATCTTGGGGCTACTGTTGAATGCCAGTATTTTCATGGTCGCCTCCCACCGCACATCTGGAAGTGATGAAAAAGGAAGGAGCGGACGTCCGCCGCTTCCTCACGTCGTGCGTCTTCAAGGGCAGCCTGGCTAGGCAGGTTTACCCAAGCTTGGCGGATTCGCACACTTAGACAATCTAATTGTCCCCGCGGCCCCTGGCCTGTGCCGTGACCTGCGTCACCCAGGCACGTGTCTGAGGGAAATGGCCGGTCCAACTGGAGCGCCCGAAAAGCGTCTCCTATGTATATGGATAGAACACGAAGAAAAGCAGCGACAATGCTGCCAGCACCCACAGTCCAGGCTTGATTTCACGCACGCGACCCGAGACCAATTTGCAGAAGGGATACAGCACGAATCCGGCCGTGATGCCGACGCCAATGTTGTAGGTGAAGCTCATAAGTGCCACCACCGCAAAGGCCGGGATCAGTTCGGTGAAATCGTCGAAGTGAATTTTGGTGATGGGCGCCAGCATGAGCAGTCCTACAACGATCAACGCCGGTCCATAGGCCTGTGGCGGAATAGCAGCGACAAAGGGCGAGAAGAACAAGGTAGCTACGAAGCAAAATGCGGTGATGACACTCGCGAATCCGGTCCGCCCACCGGCCTCGATCCCGGTGGCCGACTCAATGTAGGCGCCCGCCGTCGTTGTGCCCACTAACGCAGCAAAACTTGTGGCCAGTGCATCGGTCAACATGGGCCGCTCGATCTGCGGCAGATTGCCGGTTTGGTCCAGAAATCCCGCACGCGCCGAGACGCCGATCAGTGTGCCCATCGTGTCCACGAATGCCATGATGAAAATGGTGAGCACGACCGGAAAAAACTTCCAACTCAGCGCACCGCTAAAGTCGAGCTTGAAGAAGATTGGCGCAAGACTGGGCGGCAGGCTGACCCAGGCCTTCGGCGGCGCGGAAACGCCGGCGATAAAGGCCACAAACGCAGTAGCCAAGATCCCCACCAGAATGGCAGCGGGAAAGCGCCGTATCATCAGCACGGCCATCAGCAGAAAGCCAAAGATCGCTACGAGCACTGGCGCGGCCGTCAGGTGTCCAGTGCGCACGGGCGCGCCTGCGCTGCCCAGCATCACGATCCCGGTTTGGTTCAGGCCGATGAAAGTCAGGAACAGGCCGATGCCAACCGCAAAACTGTAACGCAGGCCGGAGGGGATGGCCTCCACCAGGTATTGCCGAAGCCGAAAAATGGTGAGGAAAAAGAACAACGCCCCGGCCAGGAACACCGCCGCCAACGCCGTCTGCCAGTGGTAGCCCAGCACCTGCACCACCGTGTAGGCCACGAAGGCGTTTTCGCCCATGTAAGGTGCGATCGCGAACGGCCGGTTGGCGTAAAGGGCCATCAGCAGCGTGCCGAAGATGGCCGTGACGGTAGTGGCCACCATCGAGGCCTCCACGGGAATTCCGGCGGCTCGCAGAATCGCCGGATTCACCACGATGATGTAGGACATCGTGACGAACGTGGTAAGGCCGGCCACGGCTTCGCGTCCCAGCGTTGTGCCCGCTTGGTCGAAGCCGAAGTAGCTGCGAATGGCGTTCAACACGGCTAGCTAGGATACGCTTTCGGTCGTCGTGCAACCAAGGTAGCTGTGCGGGCATTCCTCCGGTGCGCGATGAATCTCCTTCTTCCCGTTTCGGGAACCAGCTCCCGACACCCGCAGCACATCGTTCTAATATTGTTGTATGCAGGGTTCTGGCCTCACGATGCGTTCCCTCCCTCGAATGGTTTCTGCCGTCAGCGTGGGTGTAGTTCTGCTCGTATTCTCTTGCTCGCCCCCGGTTCAGGAAGGCAAGGAAAGGAAGACACCGTCCATCCAAACGGTGAACGGAGCGCAAATTTTCCGGGATTATTGTGCAACCTGTCACGGGGTGGATGGCAGAGGAAACGGCCCGACTACGTCAGCACTAAGATACAAAGTACCGGATCTCACTGAGATCTCGAAACGGACCGGGGATAAATTTCCGAGCGTCCGCATCCGCAACATTATCGAAGGCACCGAAACCCTGACGGGACACGGATCTCGTGAGATGCCCATCTGGGGGCCAATCTTTCACCAGGTTGACGTGGATCAGGACTTGGGCAACGTGCGCACCGACAACGTAACCAGGTATATAGAGTCGATTCAGCAAAGATGACTCTGTCAGAGCGGCCGTGACGTCCGAACCCTTGGGAGGGCGAAATGACTACATGGGGTCTCTTGGAAAGCCCTGGCGCGAGGCCGAAGGAAATACGGGAGACGCTGATTCAAGTCCTTCAGAAAGAGTTCTCGACGCTTCTGCGACAGAAAACCCGACGGGAAGGTGACGAAGTAAAGGTGACATTTGAAAGAGCTGTGGCAAACATCTTGATCATTTTTCGAAAGGCGTGAATTGTGGCGTTCACCAAACCCACATCACTTCTCAAGGACCGGCTTGGACCCAGCCAGAATCGGTCATGGTAGGAGCAAGAACTATGGCATACCCTCTCAGCAAGTTGTGGGCGGATGAAAAGGGCCAGGATATAGCGGAGTACGCCGTGATGTTGGCGGTGATCCTGGTACTTGTCGTGGGCACCATCCGACTGATCGGCACGAACGCTAACAACGTCTTCTCCAGCGCAGCCAGCTCGATCCAGTGAGCCGTGCCGAAGTTGTGGGGGTGCCTCGTCGCACTCCAAGAGGAGGTCTGTATGTTTCAGCGATTTGCTGCCGGTAACGCAATCGCCTCTATGGCGATCGCCCTAGGGGCGCTCGTCGTGGTCCTTACCCCTGGCCTGACCTTCGAAAGGATCTACCCTCTGACGATCATCTGGTGTTTCGCACCGCTGGCATGGGGGGCTTGGGCGCTGCTTGCGCCCGCAGCGTGGGTGCCGCAGCGCTTGCCGCTTTGGGGAGCGATTCTGGGACTGATGGCTGGATCGTTGGCTGCCTTTGTCCTCAATCTGCCTTCCCGAGTTCTCGGAGAGACGGTGCCGGGCACGGGGCGCGGAGTAGCGGTTGCCGTCATGGCGGTGTTCTACTACTTTCTCTGGATGCTGGTGCGTATTGCGTACCGGTCTCTAGCATCCACCACGTCCGGACGATGATGAGGCACGAATCAGCCAGGACTCTACGGAGTTCCGGTATGATTCCGCTCGCGTCTGATGGGGGCTTGCGTAGTAGAAGCACTCGGAAGAGATCAGTGCCGCGTGGACACGGCCGAGTGCGATTCCAGCGGCAGACTAACGCGAAGAAACGAGCATGGTTGAAATCGATCGAGCAATATTGCAGGGATGATTGAAAGAACGACCTATTGTTGATTTCAAGAAGTCCAGCGGCGGACTCTCGGCTCGGGGAAAGCGCGGGCCAGCACGCACCATCAAAATGTCATCACCGCAGGTGCTATCGGCACGGGCAATGTCAGGAAGAATTCTTTCACCAACTTACTCCGCATCTCAGGCGAGACCCTGGCTAGCAGCCCGCTGAGCGGCGATCCGCCGTCCTGAGCCAGAGTTGGTGGAAAATGCAAAACCATGTCGTTCAACCGCGCAACGTTATTCCTCATCCATGGTCCCACCATTGCCCCCTGGAACAGGTTTCTCTGGTTGATGGCGATGTCCGGGGACTTGATCATTGCGATCCAACCTTCCTGGTACGGATCGGTGATCACCAAGCCGGGATCGCTCAGGGCAGCCTGATTCAGTGCTTTCACGACCCCCTCGACCGGTGACAACAGGTCAACGGAGATGCTCGCACCGACTACCGTCAGCAGCTTCTGGCCCTGGCGCACCCATCGGTTCAGTCCCATCAACCTCGACGCGGTCGACTTCGCCGAACAAGATGCCGACAAAGCGATCCAGACCGACGCGGGCATTCTCCCCGCCCTCATTTCCTACCCACGTGTGGCAAGGATGAAAGCAGTAGCCCTGAGGAATTGCGGGCACAGGCTCGGGTAGGGGCCGTAGACTCGCTATTTCCAGCTGCGCCGCCGCGGAGGGCTGCTTTCCGCGCCTTCGGAAGTGGCTGATCGCCAGAATCAGCAGGAAGGTCAGCAGCACGAGCAGGATCGCCATAGTTCCTCCTCGGCAAGCATCCCGGTCAACTCTCGGCATTCTGCCGGTGCGGACCGGTGCCCGATCCCCATCGGGCCGCGCTTCCATAGAGCCACCGCACAGCGGATCGTAGACACTTCCAGCGCGTACCTGGTCTTTTCACAGCCGGGACTCCGAGAACACTGGCAAACGCTTAGCCGTCAAGCTGAAAGTTGCAACGCCCAGAGCAATTACGCCGTAAGCAATCATCAACTCATGCCAGCTGGGCAGATATCTCACACCCGTAGTGGCTTCCACCGAAGTGATGCAGGCGTTCAAGCGATTCGTGATGAGCCCCGCCAGGACCATCACGGCGCTGTAGTAGACCACGCGGGGGTTAATCGGATCGCGTTCAGTAATTAGCAGCCACATGGGCATGAAAAACAGGCCAATTTCGAGGCCGAACAGAAAACTCTGCAGATCGTTCTTCTGCACCAGCAAAGGAATTCCTCTGGAGATCGCGTCTGCGAAGCGTAGTCCTAAGTAGAAAAACAGTCCTGCCGCTAGGGCTTTGCCCATGCCCGCCACCAGGTTGGTGGGCAGTCCCCTGGCAAAGGCAATGCTCGTGTGCCAGGAGGCAAAGATCACCACCGCCAGTGCAGCGCAAGCCGCGGAAACAAAGAAAAGGAATGGTAATTGCGGCGTGGACCACAGCGCTGAAACCTTGTTGGGTGCGCCCAACAGCAGGTCTGCCATGGATGACTGGTGCAGCACCGAGAGGACGACGGCGAGGAGCAGCAGGGGCATGCTCAGCAAGCGCAACGGCTGTGGTGGTTCACGCCACCCAAAGCGATTGGACAGCTCTGGAGCGAAGTCAAGAGCCAATACCGCTCCATAGAGAACTAACGACCACACTGCGCCTGATAGCACCAAGCGCGAGTTCCAAGTAATAAGCAGCCCGATCCGGTAGGGTTGGCCCGGGTTGGTGATGAATCCCAGAAAGGCGACTAGGTATCCCAGGAAGCCGGTCAGCAAGCACGGCCGCACGATAGACTTGTGATTATCAAGGTTCAAAATACGGACAGCGGCTGCTACCGTAAAGCCACCGGCACACAAGGCCATCCCGCAGAATACGCTCAGGCCAACCTCTACACCCCAGGGAAAAACGTCGCGTAGACGGGCGGCGGGGCCCAGAGCGTGAACGGTCCGCAGGTAGTAGGCACAAACGCCACCTGCCATGAGGAGCGTGAAGCACCAAGTCCAAAAACCCCATCTCGGCCAGCCCAACAACCGTTTCATGGCTTCCTCCCACGGGATTTTGCCTGGACGCAACCTGGCGCTTACATGCGATGACCCGCGCGGTTACGATTCGATTCACACTGCCATAGTCATTGTTTTCGCCGCGGATCTACCCGCCCTCCCAGGCATGCTGTCCCGAACTATTCTTATGAGAACAGGTATCGCCGCACGAACCGCGGAATGCATTTCTCCGCCTACGGTTGTGCAGTCAGCCGCTTCAACCGCGAGGATAACTACTTCTTCCGCGACCGGAAGACCCAATCGCCTCGCCAATGCAAGCACCTCGTAGAGTCCGACGTAATGCGGTGATCGTCCCGGCACTGCCCTCAGGTCGCCGTCGCGGAACACGAAAATCGTTCCTGCTGGAGCGGTACCCGTCCGCACCGTATCGATCACCACCAGGCGACAGGTGTTCAAAACGTAATCCAGCAAATGGAAGCCGGTCTCGGGTGTGCTGATGACTTCCACCTCTGGCGGAGCGAATTGCCGAATGTGCTCCGCAACCATACTGCCCAGGGAGTCATCGGCCAGCAGGTCGTTGCCGAGGCACAAGACGCGCATGGAGACCTTCCGCACTGCGGTCGAGGAGGACATTTCCGAAGTTTCGTTGCTGACGCTACTCACGATGCACGCTCCCGTTGAAGTCGCGTCGCAGGATCGCGACCGTGTCCCCTGCATGGCTACGGACTCGAAGCAACAACGGCATGCTCCCGGGGAGGGAGTGCGTGGCACACCCGTGGCAGGGATCGTAGGCGCGGAACGCCATCTCCACTTTGTTGAGCACACCCTCTGGAACGTTCGTTCCGGAGATCAGTCCCTTGGCGGCTTTCTCGACGCTCATGGCGATACGCGCAGCATTGTTCTGGGTGGCCACGATGAGATTAGCCTTCTCGATCAATCCGTTTTCATCGGTTTGATAATGGTGGATGAGCGTCCCCCGCGGTGCTTCTACAACACCGATGCCCTCCCGCGGCTTCTCCGTTGGCAAAACTCGTATGTTCGGATCAGTCAGCAGCGGGTCCGCGGCGAGTTCCTTCATCCGCTCGGCTGCGTAAAGCAACTCCGCGACCCGCGCCCAGTGGTTCGCCAGAGTGTGATGCACGGGCTTACCACCCAGCATGGAAACAAACTTCTCGTACGCCTCTTGTGCCAGAGGTGTCGTCATACCATCGCTGACATTCAGACGCGCCAAAGGAGCCACGCTGTAGATGCCACTCTCCGTGCCTTCTGTGAAACCTTTCCACCCAACCGGCTTCAGGTAGCAGAACTTGACGTAGCTCCAAGGCTCAACATGCTCGGCTATGTTCTCCAGGTATTGCTCGGGGCGGAATTTCTTCCATTCCTTGCCTTCGGGGGTGACCACGCGGATCCGGCCGTCATAGAAGTTCACCCGATTGCTGTCGTCCACCAGACCCATGTAATACGTGCGATGGGTGTAGATGTCCGAAAGGATCAAGCTCAGGTAGTCGGTGTTCTTGAGCACCACATCTTCGAACAGTCGGAGAGTGAACTGGGCAAACTCCACGGCTTCAGCCGCCACGTCTTGAAATTGTTTCTGCATGTCAGACGTGACGCGCTTGGCGACGCCGCCGGGCAACCCGAAAACCGGATGCGCGGCTTTACCGCCGACCAACGCGATCAACTCGCGCAATCGGCGCCGCATGGCGATAACCTTCTTGCCGGTCTCCACGCCCACTTTCCCGATGACTCCCAGGACATTTCGTTCGGCAGGAGGCGCTTCCGGCCCCACCACAAAATCGGGTCCACCCAGGAAATAGAAGTGAAGAGCATGGTCTTCAGTCATAAAAGTGCTGTAGATCAACTCACGGATCTTTTTTGCAGCCGGGGGAGGATCTACTTGGTAGAGAGCGTCGAGGGCTTTTGTCGCAGCCATGTGGTGCGCGGTGGGGCACACCCCGCAAATGCGCGAGGTGATCTGGGGCATCTCTTCCGCCGGACGGCCCTGCACGAACTTTTCAAATCCCCGCAACTCGGGCACCTGAAAGTAGGCGCGTTCCACCTGTCCCGCTTCATCCAGGAAGATGTCGATTTTGCCGTGACCTTCCAGGCGGGTGATGGGATCAATGGTGATGCGCCGGCGGACGTACTCGCTATTCGCCTTCGCAGCGCCTTCCTGCCAGGTCTTCCGCAACGTCTCTTGGTTTTGGTCGGGCATAGATCCACCTTACTTGGAAGCCGCTGGTTCATGCAGTGACGTCCTGTCCAGCTTCTTTCTGTGCAGCAGCGAAGCTGGCAGGCTGTAACGGTAAAACGTCCCTACGGGATCGGGGATGGTGGCCAGGATGCGGTCAATCTCCGACTCCTCCTTGCTTTCCACCAGAGAGGCGAGAGAGGACAGAATTTTCGCGCCTTGATCTTTCACCCGGCTGGTGGGACCGCAACAACCGGAACAAGGCATGTTGCCCCGGACACAAAGTGCCTCGCAGCCGGCGCGCGTCGCCGGGCCCATGCAAAGCAGACCCTGTGCCAGCAGGCATTTCTGCTCGTCGATCAGGACTTGTTGCGGACGCTTGAACTCGACAATGGATAATCTCTCTGGTTTGGTGTCCTTGCGTGGACATTCGTCACAAAGCGCATGATCCGGGGCAAGCACCGTGCCTTTAGCGGGTAACTCATCCCCCAGCAAGGTCTGCAATGCGGTGCGGAAAATCCTCGGCGTGGGTGGGCAACCGGGAACGTAATAGTCCACCTCCACGACCTGGTCGAGTGCCCGCACAGTGTTGTAGAAGCCAGGCAACTCCACACTGTGTCCGTCATCCTTATGATGTGTGGTCGGGAGACTCCCTTCAGGATTCACTGTGCTGGGCGAATCTAGATACACGGTGTTGAAGATGCTCTCTCGATCGAACAAATTGGCCAGGCCCGGAATTCCACCCAGGTGCGAGCAGGACCCCAGGGCCACCAGCAGCTTCGATTTGCTTCTCAACAGGTGCGCCATTTCTGCTTGTTCCGTGGTCCGGATGGCGCCGTTCACAAAACTCGCCAGGATCGAGCCGTCTGGCATTGCCTCTACGTCCTTACGCTTGAAGTCCAGGGCCACTGGCCAGAAGACGATATCCACCGCGGCGATCACATCAAGGATGGCCTCCGCCAGATCAACCACGGCTTCTTCGCAGCCGCCGCAGGATGCGCACCAGTAGAACGCCACTTTGGGTTTCTCCGGCATCAGACCGCCACCTCCTCGGCGGAGATCTTTTCTTCGGGGGCAACCAGATCCAGTGGCCCGAGGGCTCGCACCTTCTCCACCATGTCGTTGATTGTGCTGCGCACCCGGTCGGCTTCTGCAGCCGAGATCCATTCCAGGCGGCAACGCTCGTCTTCGATGCCCATCTGCTGGAGCACTCGCTTGAGCAAGTGAAAGCGCCGCAGGGTCTTGTAGTTGCCTTCCTGGTAATGGCAGTCACCGGGGTGGCATCCCCCGATAAACACTCCATCGGCACCGTGGGCAAAGGCATCCAGCACAAATTGCGGGTCGACTCGCCCGGAGCACATTACCCGGATCACACGCACATTCGGGGCGTACTTCATGCGCGAAGTCCCGGCCAGGTCCGCGGCCAGGTAAGTACACCAGTTGCAGAAGAACGCAACGATCCTCGGCTCGAAGGTCGCCTGAGATTTCTCCGGTCGCGTGAGTTCGCGACTACGCATAGGCCAGCACCCCCTCGATCTCCGCGAAGATTTCCTCATCTTCAAAGAAGTTTTGTTCGATCGATCCCGATGGGCAGGCCGCGACGCAGGTGCCACAACCCTTGCACAGCACCTCGTTGATCGCTGCCTTCCTTTTATCCTCGACGAACGAGATAGCCTGGTAAGGACAAAGCGGAATGCAGCTCTTGCAGCCCGAGCATTCCTCTTCGGACACGAACGCGGTGTAGGGCTCCAGTTCCACGAACTGTGCATCAATCAGGGCCAGCGCCTCTGCCGCTGCAGCTCCTGCCTGGGCTACCGAGTCCGGAATGTCCTTGGGGCCTTGGCAAGCGCCCGCTATGTAAACCCCCTCGGTAAACGTGCTCACCGGCGCCAGCTTAGGATGTCGTTCCAGGAACCAGCCCTCGGTCGAACAACTGATGTTGAACAGGCGACGGACTTCCTGGGCATCAGCCTGGGGCTCCATCCCAACCGAGAGCACCACCATGTCCACGGGAATACGTCGGACAAACGCAGCCAGTGTGTCCTCGGCGCGGATCACCAGCTTGCCTTCTTCGGAGGGGTGCACGGCCCAGTCGCTGACCTCGGCTACACGACCCCGCACGAAGTGCACACCCTCGTCCAGCAGCCGGTCATAGAATTCTTCGTAGCCCTTACCGGGCGTCCGCATGTCGATGTAGAAGTTGTAGACTTCCGCGCCCGTCCGCTCCTTAATAAGGTGGGCGAGCTTGAGCGAGTACATGCAGCAGACCTTGGAGCACCAGCGGTTGGTGTTGGCGTCACGCGAACCTACACAATGGATGATGCCCACCGACTTCGGCCGTGTACCATCGCGCAGGACTACCTCCCCGCTGGTCGGTCCGGCAGCGTTGATCAGCCGCTCCACTTCCAAAGAGGTGTAGACATTCGGGTAGCGGCCGTAGCCGTAATATGGATTGCGACTGGCATCGAAGGTCTTAAAGCCGGTGGCCAGAATAATGGTGCCTACCTCAACCTCTTCGAACTTCTCCGTCTGGGCAAAATCAATCGCCTGGCGCTCGCCACAGGCCTCCACGCAGGTCTTCTTGCACTTTCCCGACTTGAACTGGATGCAGGTTTCCGGATCAATCACTACTTTCTGCGGCACAGCCTGCGGAAACGGCAGGTAAATCGGCTTCCTTTTGCTTAAGCCCAGATTGAACTGGTCAGGGGTCTTCCCTTCCTTGTACACGCAGGCAGTAACACACTCCTGGCATCCGATGCAGAGGTCTTCCTTTACGTAACGGGGCTTGTGTTTTACCTGGACCTTGTAATTCCCCACGTAGCCTTCGATCTTGACGATCTCCGAGTAAGTCCAGAGCGTGATGTGGGGATGTGAGCCCACGCTCGTCATCTTGGGCGTGAGGATGCAGGCGGCACAATCCAGCGTGGGGAAGGTCTTGTCGAACTTGGCCATGTGACCGCCGATGGTGGGCTCGCGCTCCACCAGGTAGACCTGCTTGCCCGCGTCGGCGAGGGTGAGAGCCGCGTGAATGCCGGCGATGCCACCACCCACAACCAGCACGTTGGGGTTGATCGGAACTCTCCTCTTCTGCAAGGGCTTGTGCAGCGAAACACGCCGCGCCGCCGCGCGCACCAGGTCGTTTGCCTTGTCCGTTGCCTGTGGTTTGTCCAGGTGGGCCCAGGAAACGTGTTCGCGGATGTTGACCATTTGCAGAAAGAAGGGGTTGATGCCCGCGCGGCTGAGGACGCGGCGGAAAGTGGGTTCATGCAGCAGCGGCGAACAGGAGGCCACCACCACGCGATTGAGGTTGTGTTCGCTGATGTCCTGCTGAATCAGTCCCTGACCCGGGTCCGAGCACATGTACTTGTAGTCGCGCGAGACCACCACGCCTGGGAGCTTGGCCGCGTATTCGGAGACGGCTTTTACATCCACCGTGCCCGCGATATTGGTGCCGCAATGGCAGACATAAACACCAATGCGCGGCGGCTCACGGTTCGCTCCATCCGCCGGGCTACGAATCTCAGGCATACGCGATCTCCTTCCTGGCCAACACGGGCGCGATCGGTACCAGGCTGCGCTGTAAGCCGATCGTGTTGGCAGACGCACCCAGAGCCAGCGCCATCAGTTGGGTGAAATACAGGACTGGCATCGAGATTGGAGGGTGATTCACGGCCTCTTTCTGAAAGCATTCCAGGTTGAACTGGCAGAGCGGGCAGACGGTGGCAATCACCTCGGCACCGTTCTTCTGCGCTTCGCTGAGCAAATAGCGAATAAGGTCCAGTCCGATTTCTGGCAGCGTGCCTTTCTGGCTGCCGCCACAGCAGCGGGTCTTCAGGGGGTAGTAGACAATCTTGGCTCCGCAGGCTTCCAGCAGCCGGTCCATCGAGGTTGGGTTGTGTTGGTCGTCGAAGGTGGCGTAGGGCCGGACGATCTGGCATCCGTAATAGGGCGCTACCTTCAGGCCCTTGAGCGGTGTCTTCACCTTCTCCGCAATCGCCTTGAGGCCGACCTCGTTGAGCAGAATGTCCAGTGGGTGCCGCACCCGCACGTGGTCGTCGCAAGTGAGCCCAATCGCGGCGAGAGCTCGAGTAACCACAAGCTTGATGTCGGGATAGTCGCGCATGTAGCGCTGGGTCTTGTTGAGAACGAGGTAGCAGGCGGAACAGGGGGCGATCATGTCCCTGTGCTCGCGCTCGGCCAGCGCCAGATTCCGTGCCGCCAGGGCATACGAGGTCAGTTCGTCCACCGACAAGTAGGTGGTGGCGCCACAGCAGTTCCAGTCCTCCAGTTCCTGGACTTCGATGTTCAGGGCCCGAAACACAGCCAGCAAGGACTCTTCGTAGGCGCGGCCGGTACCCCTCAGCGAGCAACCAGGATAGTAGGTGTACTTCATAGTGCCAGCTCCTTCCTGGTAGCCGCGACTGAATCCAACAATGCAGCTATCTCCGGGCGGCGCTCGATTCTCTCTCTCTTGAAGGTCATGCGCCCTGCCAAGAACAATCTCAAGCCGAGCTTGCTCATGCCCAAAAGCCGCAGAATGGCCGTGCGCAGGAACACCTGCAAGATCAACCAGCTTTCCGTGATGCGCCCTGAGCGACGGACCATTCGGGAGAACTGCTGCGCCATCACCGGAATAGGAAAGCGCTTGGGATAGAATCCCTCCTCGATCGCGCGTTGTTTCAACGCGTACATCAGATGGGTGACATTGATCTTCTTGGGGCACTCCACCATGCATGCGTAACAGGCCGTGCACAGCCAGATCGAAGAACTGCTAAGAACCTCCTCTTTAAAACCTTCGCGCGAAAGGTGCATGAGCCTCCGCGGCGTGTAGTCCATATAGAGCGAGAGCGGGCAAGTCCCACTGCATAGCCCGCATTGCAGGCACTCGCGGATCCTTTCTCCACCCACCGTATGGCTGATCCAGCGCGCAAATTCAGGATCACGATCAGCTTCAAACTTGACCGTCCGCTTCAGCTCCATATCCACCTCGATCCACAGGAAGAGGGTTCGAACGCCCTCACCCGGAACTCGACTCTTTGCTGCCGGACAACACTGTTCCTGGTCACGCTTCACACCAAAGCGAGCGCGGTCAATGAAATCAACTTTGCCTCGCAAGTGAGATTCAATTTCAGCGCGCTCCAGATTGGGCACTCGCGGCGAGCGGATTCCACGGCCTGCCCGAATCGACTCGATTCTGGGTCGGTCGTTCGCGCAGTAATCTTTAGATGTGCACTCGTAATCCGCCAGCTGTCGGTTGGATTATCCAAAGTGAGGACCGCCAATGTATCCACAACCACGGGTTTTATGCCCAACTTCGCCATTTCCAGTGCAACCATAGTTGACATGCAGGAGGCAATCGCGGCAGCGAGCAGTTCACACGGTGTGGTGAAAGACCCAACCCCGGCTAACGATCCAAATGTGTAAGTGGCGTTATTTAGGACGCCGCTGGGAGTCGACACGGCGCCTTCCCCCGCATAAGGCCCACCCTTCCAGATCGCATGCGCTTCACGAAGCATTTCTGACCTCCCAGCTTTGCCAATGAATGCGTCGTCGCCTCGCCGTGCGAGTTACCTCGCCCGGCCGAGCAGACTGTGGATTTGTCGTCCCTATTTCCACGAACTCCCCCTCTTGCTTCACAGGTAGTGCCTGGAGGTTGGGCACCCCTGATGCAAGTATCCTTCGCCCCTCCGGACGAGAGAGTTATCTGAGGCTTACATTTGGGTTACCCAGCGATATCGCGTGGCCTTGGTCGACAGTTCCAAAACGGGAAGCAAGAGCCACACACCGAATTCGAGCCATCTCTTGAGCCTTCAACGGTGCTACAGTTTTAGTTAGGGGCGGGGACGCCGATGACAGAGGTTAGAAAGTCGAACCGTCTCCGTTTTGGAGAGTTTGCAGCCGACCTCACTACCGGGGAGCTGTTCCAGCACGGTAGCAAGGTTCCGCTGCAAGACAAGCCTTTTCAGATACTTGCCATCCTGCTGCAGCGGCCGAAACAACTGGTTTCGCGACCCGAGATCATCCGAAGCGTGTGGCCGGATACGTTTGTCGAAGGCGACCAGTGCCTCAACGTCGCGGTTCGAAGGCTGCGCTCCGGGTTGAATGACCACGCATCCCATGCCCGCTTTATCGAAACCGTGGGAAGCCACGGATACCGCTTCATCGGCACCGTACACGTTTCAGCCGCGGCGGAAACGGCTCCACCCAGCACAGAGCGTCCGCGAGTCGCAGTTTTTCCGTTGAAAGCGATGATGGGATGCGGGCCTGATTCCTTCGGCCCCAGCATGACGGAAGTGTTGATCACCCAGCTTCGTCGCATGAATCCTCCGTTCGTCGTGGTCACCCCCGAATTCACGACCGAACGCGCACACAAGGGGAAAGGCACACTCTCGCTTTGCCGCCAGGCATCGGTGGACTATGTACTGGTCGGAGCCGTTTCGGCATCTGCGGCGCAGGTGCGAGTGATCGTGAGGCTGCTGAACTGTCAAGCTCAGGCGTGCATTTGGGCTGAAAGTTATACCAAGCAGACGGAGGACCTGTTTGCCGTCCAGGAGGAGATTGGCCGAGACATTGCGTGTGCGGTGATTCAGTCGATTCCAGTTTCGTTGCGGCCTTCGCACCTCCAGCTTGTGCCATCCGGCGCCCACGAAAACTATCTTCACGGTTGTTATTTCCTCTCCAAACTCACGGAAGCGGGTGTAGACCGAGGTATCCCGTTATTCGACGAGGCCGTCCGCGAATGCCCTCAGTTCGCACTGGCGTGGACTGCCTTGGCCAATTCTTATTGTGTATTGGCCAGGCTGGGAATCCTCCCCTCCCGCAAAGCATTTCCTAAGGTCAAGGCTTCTGCCGACAAGGCCCTGGAGATCGAAGATCTGGCCGAGGCAAGGACCGCGCTTGCTTACTATCACCTTCTTTACGAACACGACTGGAATGCCGCTGAGGCTGACCTGGTACGCGCGCTGGCCATCGATGCTGGATACCCGCTGGCGCTCGGTGGATATGCCCAACTCCTGGCGGCCCTGGGAAGGCACGAGGACGCTGTCGCCATGATGCGGCGGGCCTGTGATTTGGATCCCTTTTCCGGCTATACCAGCATCATGTTGGGATGGGTCCTATACTACGCCGGGGACTATGAAGGCGCGCGCGCGCGGCTCAAACACTCGATGGAGCTGGATTCCTCCCTGTGGATCGGTCACACCACCACAGGAATGGTTCTGGAGCGACTGGGGAGAATGGAAGAGGCCGTCGCCGAATTCCGTCTTGCCATCGAGCACTCCGATAATAGTGCGCTGGCCAAGGCCCATCTGGCTTACGGACTCGCAAAGTCGGGAGATAAGGCGGGCGCAACGGAAATCCTGAAAGCACTTCTCAAGCTGCGGCAAAGGCGCTACTTCAGCCCCTACTGGATCGCTGTCATTTACATGGCGCTGAACGCGCCTTCTGAAGCCCTGAAGTGGCTCGAGACCGCTACGGAAGAGCGCTGCAGTTGGATTCTGTTTGCGCGAGAAGACCCAAAGTTTGCTGTGCTCCGCTCCGAGGTTCGGTTCCAACATGTCGTGGATGCCACCAACCCGGCGCGAGTTCTCAGCGGATCGGTGTGAGACCATCCTTGCGGGGCTGGGTGGGACCGGCACCAGCCTGCGCATGGTTTCTCACTTCAGCGTTCCGACGACCGCCTGGGTGGCTTCCAGTATTTCTCCTGTTCTGCCGATACTGGCGAGTCCATTGATGTCGTCGTGCAGCGGCCGATCTTCCTCCAGCTTCCTAACGTGCTTACGGATGGCCTCGTGGGCGGCCTGGGTGGCGGGCGAAGGCGTGATCGGTGCCCGCAAGTCGAAGGCCTGGGCGGCCGCCATCAGCTCGATGGCAACCACGTACCACGAATTCTCGATGATCTGCCGGGTTTTTATGGCGGTGGTCATGCCCATGGATACGAAGTCTTCCTGGTCGGCCGCCGCCGGGATGGATCCGGTAGCCGCAGGATGGCTGAGCACCCGGTTCTCGCAGACCAACGCTCCCGCGGTGTACTGGGACAGCATCAGCCCGGAGAACATTCCGGCGCCCTGCGTCAAAAACGCTGGAAGGCCCGCCGACAGGTGCGGATTCATCAGCCGGTTGAGCCTGCGCTCGCTCAGGGCCGCGACGGTCGTCAACGACATGCCAAGCAACTCCAACGCAAACGCCATCGGCGTGCCCTGGAAGTTCGCACCCGTCAGCACCAGGTCTTCGTCCGGAAAGAAAATGGGATTGTCGGCGGCGTGGTTCAGTTCCGTCTCCAGCATCTGCCGGATCCATTTGCAGGCATCTCGAGCTGCGCCGATGACCTGCGGGCTGGACCGCAGGGAGTATGCATCTTGCACCTTCTTGCCCGGCCGGTTGAGAAGTTCCGAGCCCTCGGTCAGCCTGCGCACGTTTTCGGCGCACTCCTGCGCGCCGGGATAGCCCCGGACCAGGTGGATCCGGTGATCGTAGGCTTTCATGTTGGCATTGAGGGCCTCGAGCGTCATCGCCAATGCCACTTCCTGGGTCCTGATCCACCTTTCAGCGTCACACAGTTCGAGGCAGCCCATCCCGGTGATGAGGTCGGATCCGTTGATGGTGGCCAGCCCGTCCCTCTCGCGGAAAGCTACGGTGGGAATTCCAGCCTCCGCCATGCCTTCCTTCGCGGGTAGCCTTCTGCCCTTGTAAAACACCTCGCCTTCACCCATGAGAGTGATCGCCATCTGGGCCATGGGCGACAGATCGCCGCAGGCCCCCACCGAACCTTTCTGACACACCACCGGGGTGACGCCGCGATTGAGCATCTCGACTTGCGTCTGGACGATTTCGAGGCTTATCCCTGAATGGCCCCAGCAATGGGTGTTGAGGCGGGAGAGCATCCCTGCCCGGACATCCTCTTCGCTGCAGGCTTCTCCGCAGCCTGCGGCATGGGAGTAAAGCAAGTATCTCTGAAACTTCTCGGCCTGCTCCGGGGTGAGCACGACTTCGGAAAGTTCGCCTATGCCGGTATTGACGCCGTACATGATTTCCCGCGCCTTGATCTTGCGCTCCAGCAGGTCACGGCACTTGTTGATTCGAGCGATGGCGTCGGGGTGGAGTTCGATTGGCTTGCGCTTGCGGGCAATGTCCAGGACATCCTCAATTCTCAGCGAATGGCCATCCAGCACCAATTTCACATCTATGCTGTGGTGCGGCGTCACATCTTCCCGGACTTGCATATTCGAAGCTCCCTGCACATCGTACGTGGGTGAACCGACCGGGCCTTTCTGAGACAATACGGCGGTCCGGAGTCTTCGCTCAGCCTTCAAAACTCGCTGGCTGATTTCCTCCAGTCCTTCTTGAGCTGCTCAACAATCTCTTCTGCCAGTCTGGTTGTATCCAGGGCCGTAGATTTCGTGGTCCTCCAGATGGGTCTCTGCGAGTGACGGTCTACGAGGGTTGCTTCCGCAGTCTTCCACCGTACAACCACCTTGGCGGGCACGATTCTGCTCTCGGTTTGACAAGTCAGAATTGCGTCGGCTTCCTGCGGTTGTGCAGTGATCCGCACTGCATCCCATCTTTCGAGACGAGATTTGAGGAGGCCCACAAAGTCATCTGACGACGGAGCAACATAAATGACTTTGACCTGGTATAGCGAAAGAGGTCCGGCTGAAATCGTGGCCTGTGCCGCGAGGAATCCCGCGGTGAACACCACCACGCCCAGGATTGGCAGGACCGCCAAGCTCACTCCCGAAGCAGCATGACGCACAACCCGAGTGTTCATAATCCCCGCCCTCCTTTCTGTCGATCTCGGATCGATTCGACTCGATCGGGAAAGGCATGCTATTCGTGACACATCAACGATGAACGGTCATTCCCATGACGTCCGCTTCATAACCTTCGTCTTTCATGGCTTGCTGTGCCGCCGAGCGGATAGTCGGCTCCATGGCATCTCTCGGCACGTCACAGCTTCGACGAATCACTTCCTCGCCGACTTGAATTCGGACTACCCACTTCTTCTTGTCGGCATCCCATGAGACTTCCACACGATCTGCGCGCATACCTACCTCCCGCGAGTGCCGCTAGTGGAAAGAGTCCCGGCGATGGGCACTCCTCTATTCTTCGAAACAGGGGCCGCCACGATGCCCAAACGTCTGATGCTCTTTTATGGCATGGCTCAACTCGGCATAGGATCTCTCTAGCGCTTCTCTCTCCTGCTCTGTCAATCTTGGATTTTCCAGCGCAGTCAGAATGTCGTCGATTTGCGCCTCCATTTGCTCGAGTTCTGCACAGAGCATGTTGACCTCCGTTTCCGACGCTCCGGGTCGTCGTCGAGGCCACGCCAGGTGGATTCCCTCACCTCGCGTGGCTCCCCGCGCCTTGCTACCTCACCAATTCCATCTCGTACTTTGCGATGAGCTCCTTCTTCCCCAATCCCAGGATGCCGTGCTTCTGGCCAACCTTCTTGAAGGCCGCGATCGCGGTGTCCAAATGATGCTTCTCGTGAGCCGCCGACAATTGCGTGCGGATGCGAGCCTGCCCCTTGGGCACCACCGGGAAAAAGAAACCGACCGCATAAACACCCTCGTCAAACAGGTCACGGGCAAAGTCCTGCGCCAGCTTGGCGTCGTACAGCATGACCGGCACGATCGGGCTGTCGCCTTCCTTGACGTCGAAGCCGGCGTCCTTCAGCAGACCACGCCAGTACTTGGCGTTCCACTCCAGTTTGTCGCGGCGGTCGGTGCTAGCTGTGATCAGGTCCAGGACCTTCAGCGCACCCGCCACAATCACCGGCGCCACCGAGTTGGAGAAAAGGAACGGACGCGCTCGCTGGCGGCACATCTCCACCAACTCGCGACGCCCGCTGACGCACCCACCGGAAGCGCCGCCCAGGGCCTTCCCCAAGGTGGTAGTGATCACGTCAATCTTTCCCAAGACGCCGCAGTGTTCGTGGGTTCCGCGCCCGGTGCGGCCGATAAAGCCGGTGGCGTGCGAGTCGTCCAGGAACACCATGGCGGTGTACTTCTCCGCCAGGCTTACGATTTGGTCGAGCTTGGCCATGTCGCCGTCCATCGAAAACACGCCGTCGGTGATGATCATCCGATAACGCTTATCCTGGTGCTCTTGCAGCTTCTCCTCCAGGTGCCCCATATCGGAATGCTTGTAGGTGTCCTGCAGGGCCTTGCACAGGCGCATCCCGTCAACGATGGAAGCGTGCACCAGCCGGTCGGCGATCATCACGTCGCGCTCGTTCAGGCAGGCCTCGAAGAAGCCGCCGTTGGCGTCCATGCAAGAAGGAAACAGCAGGGTGTCCTCAGTTCCGAGAAATTCAGTCAGCCGGTTTTCAAGTTGGCGATGTATGTCCTGTGTCCCACAGATGAATCGCACCGACGACATGCCGTAGCCGCGGCTGTCCAACCCGGCGTGCGCCGCCGCGATCACCTCAGGATGGCTGGAGAGCCCCAAGTAATTGTTGGCGCAAATGTTGATGCATTTCTTGATTTCCGAGCCGACCGGAAACTCCACCTCAATCTCCGACCCTTGTGGGGAATGGATATACCGCTCGCCCTTGAACAGGCCGGCGGCTTTAATTCCCTCGATCTCGGTCTGATAGCCGTTGCGAACTGCATCGGTAAAGGCCATGATGTTCCTCGCGTGATGAAATTCAAATTAGTGCAGCTCCCGTCCCACGAAAGCTTGGCAGCGCCGAGCTAGTCCTAGACTTCTACCTTCTGGAACCGCCGCACCAGCGCCGCGATGCGCTCCACGGTATCGAAGGCGTCTGGAGTGGCGGCCTCGTCAGGAATATGGATCAAATACTTCTTTTCCAGGAATCGCAGGAGAGACACCATGGAGAAGGAATCCACAATCCCGCCCGAGATCAGCGACGTGGTCTCGGTGATCTCCCGTTCGTCCCCTTCCTCCAGGTATTCCCGGGTCACGTAATCGCGAACTACTTTGGTGATGTCGTCCATGGTCGCTCTCCCTTTCTGGTCGATCTTCAGTCGTCCATGATGGTGGAAAGGTCCCCCACCGGTTCGTGGAACTCCTTGCAGCGCAGGATGCGGCGCACGATCTTGCCGCTGCGGGTCTTGGGCAGCGAGTCCACGAACTCAATCTCCTGCGGCATCGCCAGCGGTGATAACCGCTTGCGGATGTGGTTCATGATTTCCAGCTCCAGATCGTCCGACGCGTCGTAACCTCGCTTCAGGGTCACGAATGCTTTGACCACTTCCATGTTGACCGGGTCGGGCTTGGCAACGGCGGCCGATTCGGCGACGGCACGGTGCTCCAGCAGAGCCGATTCGATCTCGAACGGACCGACCAGGTGCCCGCCGGTATTGATGACGTCGTCGTCCCGTCCCATGAACCAGAAGTAGCCATCGGCATCGATCGAGGCCCGATCGCCGCACAGGTACCAGCCATTCTTGAATTTTGCTTTGAATCCCGCCTCGTTGTTCCAATAGCCGCGGATCTGCGACGGCCAGCCCGGACGCAGCGCGATCAGCCCGGCGATCCCTGGCTGATTCACTGGCTCATACGTTTTCGGATTCAGCACTGTCGCGGTGATTCCGGGGAACGCTTTTCCCATGGAACCCGGTTTGACCGGCAAGCCGGGGAAATTGGTGATCACGATGCAGCCGGTTTCCGTCTGCCAGAACGTATCGTGGAACGGCTTGCCGAACACCTTCTGCGACCAAGTAACCGCCTCAGCGTTGAGCGGCTCGCCCACGCTGGCCAGGTACCGCAGGCTCGATAAATCATGCCGCTGCACGATCTCCATCCGCTCCTTCATGAGGAGACGAATGGCCGTGGGCGCCGAATACCAAACTGTCACGCGATGTTTTTCCATGAACTCATACCATCGCTCCGCGGTGAAGCCGGAATCGAGAACCACCTGCGTGATGCCGTTCGACCAGGGGCCAATGATGCCGTACGACGTGCCCGTGACCCAGCCGGGATCAGCGTTGCACCAGTAGATGTCATTGGGCCGCAGGTCCAAAACCAACTTGGCAGTGAGGTACTGCGCGATGATCGAATAGTGAACGTGCTGCGCCCCCTTGGGCTGGCCGGTGGTCCCGGACGTGTAATGCAGAACCGACGGCGACTCGGCGGTGGTCGGATAGACGGCAAAATCCTCAATACGGCGGGCCTGGTCCATCTGGAAAGACACTTCGCGCGGCTGGAGCGGAGATTCCCCCGCGTCCACCACGATGATGTGCCGCAAGTTCGGCAGTTGCTCGCGGATCTTGCGAACCTTGGGGAGATGTTTCTTCTGCGTGATGATCGCCGACGTGTTGGCGTTCTGCAGGCGCACGAAAAGTGATTCGTCGCCAAAAGCTGAAAACAGCGGCTGGGCCACGGCCCCCGTCTTCAGCACGCCAAGAAACCCGATGTACAACTCGGGCACCCGGTCCATGAACAGACACACCCGTTCGCCCGGCTGGACGCCGAGTTCGCCAAGGAAGTGAGCTATGGTGTTGGATAGGACGCGCAGATCATCAAAAGTGAAGCGCTTCTGGTTGCCCTGGTAGTCTTCCCAATGCAGCGCCAGCTTGTTGGCCAGGCCCAGGCGACAGATGCGATCGCTGCACATCCAACCAATGTTGATCGGGTCGCCCTGGCGATAGCCCAACTCGCGCTCGGTGACAGACCAGTCAAAGTTCGCGGTGAGTTCCTCATAGGAAGGCGGGTTGCCCATAGCACCGTCCCCGGTCACGACAGAACAACCTTCTCTGCATGTTCTATCGAGACCTAACTCCGGAGCGTTTCCCAGTCCGCGGAGACCGCTGTACGTCGGGACTGCAGCGATTTCTGCGGCCTGCCAAACTCAGTTATCATCCTACCCACCTCCGTCTCAACCCGCTGTGACCGTCGTCATTCCGTGCAGTGACACCGGCAACCGGGGTCGGTTCGCCGGCTGGAATGGACTGCTGCGGTACCCCGTGGCGCGGAACCCGCCACCGTCTCCTTAAGATTGTCGGCGAACGGAGCAAACGGCCCGTGGGAAACCATCGCGGCAGGCCTTCCCAACAACGGACTCTACCAGTGGCAGGTGCCAAAGAGCCTGGGAGAGGCCCGGGAGTACTACATCCGTTATCGCTTGCTCATTGGCGGCGGCGAATCCGCCAGCGCGGTCACACCCGCATCCCTGCACGGTCCAGCCGGAGAGATAGTCGGATGGTCAGCGGAATGGGAACTTTCAGAGAGAGTATCGGCGGAACAGGACCGGGAATACCCCACACTTAAGGACCGCAAGTATGCTGGGGTCGGGTGTCGAAGTCAAGGTGCAATGTTTTGCATTCCTGGGGTGCCGCCCAGGTTCGAATCGGCTGGAACCCTGGCAGTTGTCGGCGTGCAGTAGTGGCGGTATCATCGCACGTTCTGCCAGATCAACGTGCCCGACTGTCGAGGTGAGGAGAAATTCGTGGGTAAGTGTGGATCCTGCGGCACGAGCGTTCCGGAAGCGAGCCGCTTTTGCTCCTCTTGCGGGGCGCCGGTCAACTCTGACGCGCTGATGACCGCAGATGCCAGCTCAGACGCAACCTTGTCTGACCCCGCACCACCGCCGGTCAAGAGCCCGTCATCGAAATTCCGGAGTTCTTCTCGTGGCTCGCATGCTGCGGGCCGGTTCCTGCCCGGGACCCAACTGGTGGACCGCTATCGCATTGTGGCGCTGCTGGGACAAGGAGGCATGGGCGAGGTTTACCGCGCCGACGACTTGACCCTGGGCCAACCGGTAGCACTGAAGTTCCTGCCGGAATCCGCGGCCCGGGATGAAGACGCCATGGAGCGTTTTCGCAACGAAGTTCGCACTGCCCGGCGCGTGTTACACCCGAATGTTTGTCGCGTCTATGACGTCGGCGAAGGCACGGGAGATGGTCACAACCCTCGGCTACTCCGATCCGGTTGCGGACCGGGTGGGCGACTTTTCCTACGACGAAGACTTCATGGATTACGCTGAAAAGAACGACAAGCCTCGCCCCGCGTGGGACCCTGTCCTCGCGGAGCGGCCGTCGTTGCTGGACTACTGGTATCGCCAAAGCCCTCGGGACATGATTCCGGACGGCCTTTCGGGGTATCTGGTTCCAGGAGTCGTCACCTTCAACGATCCACCGCCGACTCTTTCCGGGATGATCAACCTTCGGCTTGATCCCGAGGGCCGTCTGATCTACTTCCAGGCGATGCCTCCGGAGGTGCAGGAGCATCCGCAACCGTCTCAACCAGTGGATTGGAACAAGCTCTTCGCTGCGGCGGGCCTCGATTCAGCGCAGCTTCAACCCGCGGAGCCCACCTGGACCTCCCTGGCTTCCGCCGATGCGCGCGCGGCATGGACAGGCACATGGCCCGGCAGCAACCGTGCTTTGCGCGTGGAAGCCGCGGCCTGGCGTGGCAGGCCCGTGTTCTTCTCGCTTATCGGACCCTGGACCATACGAGGCTGTTACGAAACTCACTCTGTGGTTGGATCGGTGGGAGAACAAACACAGAAATCCAGCCCCGGAGGGGCGATCCAGCTTAGCCCAGCGCTTCGGCGCTGGGGAAAGTGGCAAGAACGAGCCAAGTCCCGGAGGGACGGCCGAGTTTCGTAACAGCCTCATACCCAAACGGATGCGGCCCTTTGAGCTGACAGGCGGAAAGAAGGCCGGCGATATCATTGGCGTCCTTACCTTGATCCTGATGATGGTTGCGGGCGTTTTGCTGGCGTACAGGAACTACGTGCGGGGCAAAGGGGACCGGCAAGGCGCTTTCCGGCTTGCCGCTGCAGTGTTTGCGGTCGAGATGGGGCTCTTCCTGTGCGCCGCACATTTTGTACCGGCTCTGGTCACTGTTTTCCTGTTTATCCTGGCGGTGAGCGGCGCCCTGTTCATGTCGGGCTTCATGTGGGTTCTGTATCTCGCGCTGGAACCCTACGTGCGACGCCGCTGGCCGCAGACGATCATCTCCTGGAGCCGCCTGACGGCGGGCCGCGTGCGCGATCCACTGGTAGGCCGCGACCTGCTATCCGGGATGCTTCTGGGCATGGCGTGGATCCTGGTCTTTCAAGTGGGTATTCTTTTCCTGATGCGGGCCGGCGCCCGACCGGAGTTCAGCCGCACGGAGTATCTACTGGGAGTCCGAGAGACGGCCGCCGCCTGGCTGGGCAATGGAGTGGGATCCATCCTGGGCACGCTGATCTTCTTTTTCGTGCTAGTCCTGCTGCGGGTCCTGGTAAGAAATCGCTGGCTGGCGGCGGTGCTTTTCGTGGTGATCAACACTGCGCCGAAACTCCTGGCAAGTGACTATCCCGCGATCGAGACGCCGATCTGGTTGATCATTTACGCGATCGCCGCCGTGGCCGTAGTCCGATTCGGCTTGATCGTGCTGGCCACTGCCACCTTTATGACCAACGTCCTACTCAACCTTCCCTGTACGCTCAATTTTTCCGACTGGTACATCACCAGCTCCATCTGGGTATTGCTTAGCTTCGTCGCCCTAGTGGCTTGGGGATTCTACACTTCCCTCGGGGGAAAGAAGCTGTGGAAGGACGAACTCTTCGAATAACAACTCCTGCCTTGTTCCATTTTCAGAACACAAATCCACTTCTTGTTGACTCGATCACAATTCGATGACACACTCCCGCGCATCCCGGCAGGAGCGAAAAGCATGAACTCCGTAACTGTTCGCGAGGTTCTGGAAAAAGAACTCCAGCAGATCGAGACCGCGCGGAGTTTGCGGCTGGAGCCGAATCTGCAGCGACCGCCGGCCCGGGAAAGTCTGATCGGCCTGGCTTTCTCCGGCGGTGGCATACGCAGCGCCACGTTTAACCTCGGTGTGCTGCAAGCGCTGGCGCAAGCCCGCCTGTTGCGCGCCTTCGACTACGTCTCCACGGTGTCCGGCGGCGGCTATACTGGGAGCTGGCTGATGGCCTGGATGCACCATCAGCAGATCGGCATCCGGCAAGTCGAAGAGCGTCTCGCAGACCAGTCCTACTCGCCTGCCAATGCGGCCGACCCGCCCGAAGTGCACTTCCTGCGCAACTACAGCAACTACCTGACCCCGCGCAAAGGAATTCTGGGCGCCGATTTCTGGGCGTTTGCCGCCAGCTACCTGCGCAACTTGTTTCTGAACCAGACCATTCTGGTTCTGGCGCTGCTCGGGTTGCTCCTGGTGCCGCGCGCGCTGGTTTACCTGCCGCATGTGCTCGAGGCCGCGGAGGCCGATTGGGCGTGGCAACTTCCCATCACCCACGAGGTGCTGACTTCGCAGGAATCGGCGCTCATGTTAGGTGTGGTTCTCGCCCTCATGGCCCTATTCTTTATTGGCTTGAACCTGGTCTGGGTCGATCCCGACACCAAGCAGAAATATCGCTGGTTCACCCGTCAGCGTGCGGTGCAGTTGTGCATTGTCCTGCCACTGATCCTGTCGGCTTCGCTCTTCAGCTATGGTTTCGGTCATTTTCTTGAGGATTGGAGCATACTCGAGCACCCCTACCTGATGCCACCCCTGGTGGGCATGACTTTGTACTTTGGCTTGTGGGCGATCGCGTTCCTGGTGCGCTGGATCATTCGTGCGAGGAAAGGGATGAGAGGGACCGCGCAACCTGCGGCCTGGCTGGTGCTGAGCACGGCTGCGGTAACAGGCGCCGGGGTGGGCTATCTGTTTTTGCCCTACGCCAGGATTCTGGTACCTCCGGGATCTCCGCCTGGAACTACCTACAACCTGTGGCACGTATTCACCTTCGGTACGGCCGGGTTCGTCGGAATCATGCTACTGGCCGGCGTGCTGCACATCGGGCTCATGGGACGTGGCATGAGCGACGCACACCGCGAGTGGTGGGGACGGTTGGGCGGCTGGTTGGTGATCTACAGCGTCTTCTGGCTGTTGCTCTACCTGGTCGCGATCTACGTTCCCATCGGGCTTGCTCGCCTCTGGTACGCTGCGCACGCCAAATACACCTTCACCACCAGCACGTTGTTGTGGGTGCTCTCAACGCTCTACGGGGTTCTGTTCGGCAAGAGCGAACGAACCGGCAGCATGAAACCGGACGCGCCGCCGACCAGGAAAATCCTGAGCTACTTGGCCCGGGCGACTCCGTATGTTTTCATCGGGGGCATGCTGTTGGCGCTTTCCGTGCTGGCGGCGAAAATTGCGCTGGCGCTGCCGGAGGACACCACGCCGCTGCAAGTCTTACCGCCACAAATTGTGGACTGGCAGGTGCCGGTCGTCTGCCTGGCGTTCTTCACCGCTGCGGTTGTTCTTTCCTGGCGCGTTGATATCAATGAATTCTCGGTCCACCATCTCTACCGCAACCGCCTGGTGCGTTGCTATCTGGGCGCGTCGGTGCGTGACCGCGATGCGCAACCCTTCACCGGATTCTCCGAGAAGGACGACTTTCCGCTGGCAGAACTCGGCATTCCACCCGCCTCCACCCAAACAAGAGACGCCCGCCCTCTACCGATTCTGAATACCAGCTTGAACGTGGTGGGCGGCAAAGAACTGGCACTGCAAACCCGCAAGGCTCGGTCGTTCGCATTCACTCCGCTGCACGCGGGCTTCACCCGACAAGCGATCGGCAGCCGTCAGTGGGAATCAGCCTACGCCCAACCGGTGGCCGCAGGCTCTAAACGGCGCGAGTACAAAGGCGGCGTCAGCCTGGGCACGGCAGTGGCAATCTCCGGCGCCGCTGCCAGTCCGAACATGGGTTTCTACTCGGCCCCCGCACTGGCCTTCCTGATGACGCTTTTCGACGTGCGCCTCGGCTGGTGGATCGGCAACCCGGCCGGCGAAGGATGGCGTCGGGGAAGCCCGATCATCGGATTCTTCTCTCTGCTGCGAGAACTGCTGGGCTCAGCCAATGACGACAGTAAGTATGTATATCTTTCCGACGGAGGTCATTTTGAAAACCTCGCAGTTTACGAACTGGTGCGGCGCGGCTGCCGGTTGATTGTTACCTGCGACGCCTCTTGCGACTTCGGTTACGGCTTTGGCGACCTGCACAATGCCATCGAGCGCTGCTGTACCGATTTCGGCGTGGAGATCGAAGTAGACACCAGTGATCTCTCCCCGGACGACGGCGTGGCGCAAAGTCATTTTGCGGTGGGGAAGATCCATTACCCCCCGGGATCGGCGGAGGATGATGGGGTGATTATTTATCTGAAACCCACCCTCATGGCTGACGACCCGGCGGACGTCCTCGGGTACAAAGCACAAAATGATGCTTTCCCTAACGACACTACAGCCAACCAATGGTTCGATGAAGCGCACTTCGAGAATTACCGCGCGCTGGGGAAAGCGGCGGGGACCGCTGCGGGCACAGCCATCGCCGCCGGAATTCACGACCTGCTGGTACCCGGCGCAAAGGCCCCTGCCGGCTGATGGAGTGTGGACTGGTCAGAACGCTTAGCAGCGGAAACGTGGACGTCGAAGCGGGGGCAGGATGCCCCCGCGACAGCCGGCGGGACGCCGGCGCTACTTTCTTTGTTCCAGTTTGACCGATGCGGTAACGGGCTGGCCGTCCCGCAGCACCTTTACCTCGACCACGTCTCCCACCTTGCTGCGCCGGAGAGCGTCGGTGAAGTCGTAGAGGTTCTTGATCGGTTTGTCGCCGAATTGCACAAGCACATCTCCCGCTTTAAGTCCGGCCTTGGCCGCCGGAGATCCAGGCCGCACGTCCGAGAACTTTACCCCGTTCTCTGTTTGGCCGAAGTCTGGAATCGAGCCGAAGTAAGGCCCGTAGCCACGGCCAGCACCGGCACCGCCGGCAGGCCGATCCTCTACGACGTTAACGAAGTTTGGCCGCTCCGGAGCATCGGCGATCTGTGATCCGATGCTGGAGATGAAATCGAGCAAGCGGGCGGCCTCGGGGACGTTGATCTTGTCCCAGGTGTCGGAAGGCTTGTGGTAATCGGAGTGAAGCCCAGAGAAGAAAAACAAGACCGGGATCTTCTTGCTCACGAACGAAGTATGGTCGCTGGCGGCGTAACCCCCGGCAGAGAATTCGAGCTTCAAAGTGGACTTGCTCTGGGCGTCGTCGAGCAGAGGCTTGAAGGTTGAACCTGTGCCCACGCCTCCGATAAAAACCTTGTCGTCCTTGATGCGGCCAATCATGTCCATGTTGAGCATGGCGACGGCTTTGTCGAGCGGCAGCGTGGGCTGCTTGACCCAGGCGGCCGAACCTAGCAGGCCGAGTTCTTCTCCCGCGAACGAGGCGAACAGAATGCCGCGCTGCAACTGGCCCTGCATGGGAGCAAGCAGGCGCGCCAGCTCCAACACCCCGGCGGTGCCGGAGGCATTGTCATCCGCGCCGGGATGGATTTGCCCGATCTGCGAGGGAGCCAGCGAATCGAAATTCCCCCGCCCCAGGTGGTCGTAGTGTGCCCCGATGATGATGTACTCATCGGTCTTCCCCGGAAGGTAGGCGAGCACATTGTTTACCGTAGCGTGGGTGTTTTCGATGCTGACATTCAACGCCACGCGCAAGCGGTCGGGAAACGCGAACGATGCGGGTTTCGAGGAGGTATTGATCTGGTTCTGCACATCGACCAGCGACTTCACTGCCGCCTGGAACCAGCTTTCTGCCACCGCGTTCTTCACTTGCAGAAAGAGGATGCCAACATTTTCCGGACCGCTGACGCTGCCGAACCGCGTCAGCAGATCTTCTTCCCCGTCGCCCAATTTTCCGTTGACGAGCACAATCGCTTTTGCGCCATGGTTCCTGGCATTGATCGCCTTGGTGATCAACTGGGAGTGCTGGGTGAGCCCATGATTGCCGCTCTTCTCGGCAAAGCCGGCGGGCTCGTACCGGAGCACGACCACGATCTTGTCTTTCACGTCCAAGCCGGCGTAATCGTCGTATTGAAACTCGTCGGCGGAGGCGCCATAACCGGCAAATACCACCGGGCCGTCGACCGATCCCGAAGCAGAGAAGCTGAAGGGGACGAAATCCTGGTTAGGCTTCAACTCCTGCTTCGAATCGCCAGTGTGAACGGTGAAATGATTGTTGGATTTGAGCCGGGCGCCGGTGATCACAGTAAACGATTGCAAGTAAGAGTGGGTGCCTGCCGGCTTCAATCCCAGGCTGGCAAACCGTTTCTCGATCAAATGCGCAGCCCGGGTCAGCCCCTTGGTGCCATCGCCGCGACCTTCCATGGCCGGTGTGGTGAGCGCCTTGATGTCGTCCAGATAACGTTGGGAGTCGGCCGTGCCCACGCTGCTGGGGGCACTGGTCGCGGCCAGAGTCAAGGCCAGGATGGTGGCAATTACGGAGAAAAGTCGTTTCGGCTTGGTCGAGATCGCTAAGGGGTTCATGGGGGTATCAGTGGTCGAATGTATGACGGTGGCGGGGGAGTGTCAATGAGATGCGAAGGGCTGTGAGGCGGGATTCGCCGCCGCAGTCCTCCCCTTGACCGGGCTTGCGGCTTTTAGGGGGTATGATATAAACTAGTCAGACTAGTCAGCATATGGCCAAGCGCAAAACAGCTTCGAAATCTGTCCCGCGCTGGCAGCTGCAAGCTGCCAAGGCCCGATTCAGCGAGGTCTTTCGCCGCGCCCGCGTGGAGGGGCCGCAATACGTTACTCGCCAGGGAAAGGAAGCCGTCGTAATCCTGCCGGCTGAGCAATTTGAGCGCCTCACCGGACGCGCTCGCCAGCCCCGCAGCCTGGCGGAGTTTTTCGCCCAGTCGCCCCTGGCTGGCGCCGGTCTGGACCTGGACCGTAGACCTGACTTTGGGCGAAAGATCAAACTGTGAGTGGCTTCCTGCTCGACACTAACGTTCTCTCAGAGCTGGTGAAGACCAAACCGGAACCGAGGGTAACTGGCTGGATTGACGCCATCGACGAAAGCCTGCTCTATCTGAGCGTTCTTACCCTGGGCGAGATCCGCAAAGGCATTGCTTCCCTGCCTCATCCTGCTCGCCGCGTTTCGCTCGAGGCCTGGCTCGACGGCGACCTAGTGATTCGCTTTAGCGGCCGAATTTTGCCCATCGACCGCGCGGTGGCCGATCGCTGGGGACGCATCGCCGGAAGTGCAGCCGCGCAGAAATCGCCACTTCTCGTAATCGATGGCCTGCTCGCGGCCACCGCCTTGCAGCATGACCTCACCTTGGTCACCCGAGATGACAAGCACATCGGGACCACTGGCGTGCCTATCTTCAATCCTTGGGAACTCTGACAGTCTGGCCGTGGTGAGGAACTCTATCTACACCACAAAATACTTCGCCCCGGGATGGTGCACCACAATCGCCGAGGTCGATTGCTCGGGCTCCAGCAGGAATCCGCTGGTCAGCCGCACCCCTACGTTTTCCTCGGGATGGAGCAGGGCAAACAGTTTGGTCTGATCTTCCAGGTTGGGGCAGGCTGGGTATCCGAAGGAATAGCGCGAGCCGCGATACTTCTGGTGGAACAGGTCAGTGATGCGCGGGGCGTCGTCCCCGGCAATGCCTAATTCTTCGCGCATCTGCTTGTGAAGGTATTCGGCCAGCGCCTCGGCGGTCTCCACGCTCAGGCCGTGCAGATACAGATAGCGGGTGTACTCTCCGCCTTCGAACAACCTTTGGGTTTCCGGCGTCGCTTTCGAGCCCATCGTCACCAGGGAGAGGCCGATGACGTCCATCCTGCCGGACGCCTTGGGCGCAAAGAAATCGGCGATGGAGAGCTTGCGGCCTTCTCTTTGGCGCGGGAAGGTAAAGCGGAGGAGTTCGCGGACAGCCAAGCTTCGCTCAGCTGGACGGCCGGGGGCAGCCGTCCCCACGTGGGCAGAGGCGGGATCATACACGATTACGTCATTCCCTTCGCTCTGGGCGGGAAAATATCCATAGACCGCCTTGGGATCGAAGACACCGCTGGCCACCACGTCTTCTTGCAGTTGCTTCTTAATCGGGCGGAACTTCTGCTCCACCAGGCGCAGGTAGTCTTCCTGCGAGGCCGTCTTCAACTGCCACTGGTTCTTGAACAAGGCGGTGTCGTTGATGTACTGGAACAGTTCGCGCAGGTCAAAATCTTTTCTTACTCGCACGCCCCAGAACGGAGGCGTGGGGGTGTTCGGCGCGTCGCCCACCACTGGGCTGCGCTCGGCAAACACTGGGCCGGCTTCGGCGTCCACCGCTGCCGCCTTGGCGTACTCCTTCACCGTCCGGCCTTCCTGCAAACGCGCTTCGCGCCCGCCATTCGAGGAGGCGAGATCCTCCATGATGTGCAGGCCGGCAAAGGCGTCGTCGGCGTAGAAAACGGCGTTCGAGTACTCGCGCCGCAGATCGTCTTCGACGTACTTACGGGTCAATGCCGCGCCGCCGCAGATCACCGGGAACTCCAGTTTCTGCCGTTGCAGGTCCTGGATCACGTACTTCATCTCCAGCGTGGACTTGACCAGCAGCCCGCTGAGGCCGATGGCGTCCGCCTTATGCTCCATCGCCGCTCTGATGATAACGTCGCCCGGCTGCTTGATTCCCAGGTTCACCACCCGGAATCCGTTGTTGGTCAGAATGATGTCGACCAGGTTCTTGCCGATGTCGTGGACGTCGCCCTTCACCGTGGCCAGCACCA
>JBGPJK010000003.1:0-40081 GCA_041485425.1 Terriglobia bacterium
AAGTTGCGCGCCTGTGGATTGCCGGACGGGCCCAGCATCCGCATCAGACTCTTGGAAGAGTGGTGCGTGACTTCCGCGAGTTCGGCAAAACCGATGGTGGCGTTAATGTAATCGCGCAGTACAGCCTTGCCGGTCTCTATGTCTCCGAAGAGGAAGCTTTCGACACTTTCGCGCAAAAGCTCCTTACGGAACGCGGCGTCACGCCGTACGCGGGCTCGGATGGTTTCTTTGAAATCGCGGGTTAAGGGCATGGTTGATTTTGGAGGCTGCGTTTGTTCCAGTCGAGGTATTCGAGAATCTCAACTGGTCGCAATGGTAACATATATGATACCTTTGTCAAGGACCAGCAGTGTGGCGATGGAGCCGAGCACAAGCGGTTCCTTAAGGTGCAGCCTCCAATCCTAATTCAGGCGTTAGAGATGTTGGAGACCAAGCGTGACAAGAACTTGCCGAAGAAGCATGGGAATATACCGCTGTAACCTCGACGGCTATTGCGCGAGCAAGAATCCCATGCAAAACTGTCGATAGCGAACAAAAGACGAATTATATGGCCGGACCGAAAATTGATGAAATCGGGCCCTGGTCGGAAGTGAAACTCGACATACTCAAGCGATATGCGGTTGAGTATTCAAAGATCCTATCGAATCAGAGGAATCCATCATTCTTTCATGTTTACATAGATGCTTTCGCCGGAGCTGGCTTCCACCTATCCGAGACAACCGGACAAATGGTCTTGGGAAGTCCTCTGAATGCGCTGCTCGTGCGGCCTCCCTTTCGCGAGTATCACCTCATTGATCTGGACGGTGACAAGATAGACGGACTGAATGAGGTGATCGGGAGCCGTAAGGATGTGTTCCTGTACAAAGAGGATTGCAATGAGGTGCTTCTGCGAGACGTGTTCCCTAGGGTTCAGCGTGAGGACTTCAAAAGGGGCTTGTGCTTGCTCGACCCCTACGCGCTGACCCTTGATTGGAAAGTCATACAGCGAGCAGGAGACATGCAGTCCCTCGACATTTTCATCAATTTCCCGATATACGATATCAACATCAATGTCCTACATCACGATCCGAAAACAGTATTGCCTCAGCACATCGAACGGATGAATGCCTTCTGGGGTGACGAATCGTGGAGAGAAGTTGCGTATGACAGGAATCTGAACCTGTTCGGCGACGAATATCTTGAGAAGGTGTCGAATCCGAGATTTGCCGAGGCGTTTCGCCAGCGCCTCAAGAATATCGCTGGATTCGCGAAGGTTCCTGATCCGTTGCCCATGCGCAACTCGAACAGGTCCATCGTTTACTACCTGTTCTTCGCTTCGCAGAAGGGTACAGCGGAGAACATCGTCACATACATTTTTGACAATTTCGGAAGGCAAACGATCTGAGGCATGTCACTTAACTCTCCCATCGAGTGGACCGACGCGACCTGGAACCCCGTCCGAGGCTGCACCAAGATCAGTCCGGGCTGCAAGCACTGCTACGCCGAGACCTTTGCTGAGCGGTTTCGCGGGGTGAAGGGACATCCTTACGAGCAAGGTTTTGATCTTCGGCTGGTGCCGGAGAAGCTGACCGAACCTTTTGCGTGGCGCTCTCCCAAGCTCGTGTTCGTGAATTCCATGAGCGACCTCTTCCAGGCTGGGGTGCCGGACGACTATGTCGAGGCTGTGTCGCAGGTCATGGCGACCGCAAACTGGCACACCTACCAGGTGCTGACGAAGCGGTCGGAGAGGCTGCGAGAGCTACTAAGCGGCAGATTGCGATTTGCGGCGGAGCGAGAGAACATCTGGTGGGGTGTGAGCGTCGAAGACAAGAAGTACGGACTGCCCAGAGTGGATCATCTTCGGCAAGCCCCAGCGAAGATCCGGTTTTTGTCGATCGAGCCGCTTCTGGAAGACCTCGGCGAGATCGACCTGTCCGGTATTAGCTGGGTCATCGTCGGCGGCGAAAGTGGGCCGGGAGCCCGGCCCATGAAGAAGGAATGGGTAGTTTCGATCCGCGAGCAGTGCCGGATCCAGAGGGTCCCCTTCTTCTTCAAGCAGTGGGGCGGGGTCAGGAAGGTCAAGACCGGCAGACTGCTGGACGGGCGTACCTATGACGAGTATCCGCGGCGCAATGTTGGCCCGGTTCCCGACCGGGCAGACTGCATGAAATACGCTGCGGATTTTCTTGAATCCTTCAGGATTGGCCTGCGGACACCATTGGTACAGCTCGCCGGGTAGAGTTGCTGAGCTTCGCTCGGCGGGACGGGCGAGGACGCCCGTCGCTCCATTTTGTGTAGGGAACACACCGCTGTCGTCTTGCTGGCGCATCTGCTGTCCGCCCTGCTTTCCTTTACGAACTTCCCATACAAACGAAAAGCGGGTTAGCCCGTCCAACCTGGGTGGTAGGGGAGGTGTGAGCCATCCATGAAGATGCCGCGTATTCTGCCCACGATTTTGATGAGCCTGCTTTGCCTTGCCATTGCGGGGTTGGCTGTCAGCCAGACGTCAGGAGAGAGCACGTCCACCGTCCAGGTGCCAGCAACGGCCGCAGGCAACCTGCTATCGCAATGGCTGCAGGCCTTCAACAGCGGTGATAAGGATACGATCCAGAAGTTTCTGTCCCAGCACCTTGACCCCGCGACGGTCCCCGATCCCGCCCGGCGTTTGCGCATGGAGCTGGGGCTGCGGGAGCAAACCGGCGGTTTTGAGCTGGAGAAAATCGAGAGTTCCAGCGAAAGACAAATCAGCGGAATTGTGAAGGAGAAGAATTCCGCCCGGCGGGCTCGGATTACGCTGAAGGTTTCCGATCACGACGACAGCCGGATCGGCGAATTCGGTGTCGAACTGGTCCAGGGTCCACCACCTCCAGGTCCTCCAGCCGAAGGCCCCCCGCCGGCGAAGGAACCTGTCAGCCAACTCACTCAGGAAGTCGACGCGAAGCTGACCGAGCTGGCTGCCGATGGCGAGTTCTCAGGGGCGGTTCTGCTGGCCAAAGATGGAAGTGTATTGTGGGAGAAAGCCTACGGGCTGGCCGACCGCGAAGCCAAGATCCTCAACACGGTCAACACACGCTTTCGTCTTGGGTCCATGAACAAGATGTTCACATCGGTGGCGATTGCACAACTGGTGCAACAGGGCAAACTCAAGTTTACGGACACCGTTGCCCAAGTCTTGCCCGATTATCCCAACAAACAAGTCGCCGCCAAGGTCACGGTTGAACAGTTGCTCACGCACACCTCCGGGCTGGGAGATTACTTTACCCCCGAGTTCGACCAGAAGAAGGACTCTATGCACGAACTCAAGGATTATCTTCCGTTGTTCGCGAATAGACCGTTAGAGTTCGAGCCGGGCAAGGACTGGCGGTACAGCAATGCGGGTTTTCTCGTGCTCGGGCTCATGATCGAAAGGCTTTCCGGTGAGAGCTACTACGACTACGTGCAGCATCACATCTATGACATGGCCGGGATGAAGGATTCCGGCAGCCCGCCGGTCACCCAAAAGGTCCCAGAGCTGGCCGTGGGATATACGCGAGAGAAGGAAAACGATGATAAGGGCCCGCTGAAGCCGAACACCGATACCCTCCCATGGCGCGGCAGCTCCGCCGGAGGTGGCGACTCCACCGTGGGAGACCTGCTCAAGTTTGATCAGGCTTTGCGCAACAACAAATTACTTTCTCCCGAGATGACCCGTCTCATCACCAGCGGCAAAGTCCACCCGCCGCAATTTCCTGCGAGCGTGAAGTACGCCTACGGTTTCGGTGAGAAGCTGGTGGACGGTAACCGGATTGTCGGTCACAACGGCGGGGCGCCGGGAATGAACGCAGAACTCGACATGCACCTGGATACCGGTTACACGGTGGTTGTGCTGGCGAACCGTGACCCACAAGTCGCGGAGGAATGGGCGAGATACATCAGTGCTCGTCTGCCCGGGACTTCCACTCGAGCTGCCGGGAGCCCCAAGCTCGCTCGCCGCTGATCACGCCAAAAAATAAGAGCCCCGAGGTGATGTTGAACGCATTCCTCTCGGCCAGTAGCTCGCTTTAGACCCTTGCCGACCTGACCTCGTGGCTTCCCTTGCGGGGTGCTACGAGCGATCTAGGCTCGGGCTCCGGGCTTACCGCCAACCGGATAAACTTGTTCAACGCCTCGGGACTCTATCCTGCCTTTGACATTGGGCTCTTGTTCGCCTCGACCAGCGCTTTGCTATAGACCCTTGCTCGCCCTCTCTCCTTCACCTTGCGGTGCGAAGAGTGACTTCGCTCGAGCCCCGGACGCCGCACCAACCGGGAAAACTTAGAACGTGTCAAAGAACGATTGTGTTTTTACTCCTTATATCTCTACAGTCAATCAAAAACACCACGCTGTATCTGCTTTGTCTGCAATGGAGTGCAGCGGCTCCACAAGCCTCTGACCAGATTTGGTGCAGTCGCCGGCGCAAGTGCCTCCACCAACGCTTGATACAGCACGGTTTCCCGCGGATTGTCCTGCTCTCGTCCGATCTGCCACGCGGCATGGCGCCCGTTTCCGGATGTGGAAAATTTGCATTAAATCTCAAACGACGCGGGATTTGGCGGCTTGGCAAAAAAACAAAGGCCGCCAATCCCTCGCGGTGCTGGCGGCCAGAAGCTGCAAGAATGAGCTTACTTCTGCTTCTCGGGCGGGATGGGAACCATACCTTCCAGGTCATAGAACTTCCTCGGACCATGATCCGAGTGAGCACCGGGCACGGGTTGCTCGCCCGCCGAACTGAAGGTCGGCCCGTTCTCTTCCGTATTCAGGCCCGTAGCCGGGGTGAACATCTCCTCATTGAAGATTCCACCTGTGGGTGCGACGGCTTTGGCGAACACGCCGAACGCTTTCCCGTTCACGTAGGACGTAGAGATGTAATCGCCGACCATGCGGCCCTGGGTCGTATTCGCAATCCAACTGGTCTTCATCGGTCCTGCCACCTTGGTGGCCCTGCTCCAGGTTTTGCCACCATCCTGCGAGGAGATGAAGCCGACCCCCAGCTTGCAGGTTGCGCTGGTGCAATTGGTCACCGGGTAGAAGTAATAAGTGAGCCCCAGGTGCGCGGTGCTCCCGGAGGTCGTGGGATCGACGGCGATGCCTGGGATGAAGTGATCTACGGTGCTGGTAGTCGGATCGATCGGAATCCGGCTCGTCGCGGACCAGGTCTTGCCATCGCTGGAAGTGCTCAGCACGATGTCGTTGGACTTGCACCCGGTGCGGAAGCGGCAGTCCTGCCAGACCACGTACACCGTTCCGGCTGCGTCAATTTCGGCGGAGGGCAGGGCCGAGGTACGAAGGCCGCCCGCCACTCCATGGTCGCTGGTGGAGGAAACCGTCACCGGCCGGGTCCAACTCGTGCCGCCGTTGGTCGAGGTGAAGGCCTGAACGCCTTCAAACGGCACCACCACGGTCCCATTGGGCTGCACCACCGGCTGCCCACCCAGCCCGAAGGCACCCGAAGACGTGTTGGCCGCGCCCCAACTCTGGCCGCCATCGCTAGAAACGCTCATCTTGATCTGGTCGCCGTTTCCGGCATCGTCCCACTCCACGTAGCAGTGGCCAAAGAATGGGCTGCTGGTGCTGTTGTCGCAGGCAATCCAGTCTTTGTCCGCAAACCCGTTCTTGTTATTTACGGTGACGGGGTTACTCCAATTGATGCCATCGCTGGAAAGACTCACCAGGACCGCCTCTCCAACCGCATTCGTGATGGCCAGCGAACCAATCATCCAGACCCCATGAGCTGAGTCAAAAGCCACCGATGGATCACTGACGGCGGTGAAGGTTCCGCCCTGGAAGAAAGTGGTGATTCCCGGCAAAAAGCCGTTGGTCCAGGTTGCCCCGCCATTGGTCGAGGTAGCGAACCCGATGTCGGCTGACCCGCCGTCCAGGATGCGGCCGGTCTGAAATGCGGTGACAATCACGGAACCGAACGAAAAGCTGTCCGGCTCAACTTCGGTCATGTGCTGACTGGTAGGGTTGGTAAAAGTGTCGGTGCTGAGCTGGATCAGGGCCACGCTGAGCGTCAGCATGGCGGTTAAGAGCGCGGAGACACCCACAACACGAGTCATCAGGATTTTCCTTTACGTTGAGTTTCAGACGTGCGTTGAACCGCTGCAACCTCGGGGGAGTAAATCGGGCCACCAGCAAGGCGCGGCACGTAGCCGGGTCGTGCTCGGACTATATTCTGGGAGTCAGGCACTGTCAATGTGAACAACTTTGCATATTCGCGCAGGGAGGAAGCCGCCGATCCCTTGGCCGACCGGCGGCTGTGGATCCCCCCTTTACTTCTTTAAGCGTTTCTTGGGCGGTGGAATGGGAAACCGCCACTCATCGTCGTAGTACTTTCTCACATGATCCGACTTCGCATTTGGCACCGGCTTGTCGCCCCTGGAACTGAATCGCGGCTCGTCCGCCAACGCCAGCAGCGGGGTTGTGGTGGTGTAGGTCGCCTGACTTAGAAGACCACCCGACGGAGCGCTGGCCACCACGAAGACTCCGAATGGATTCCCGTTGACGTAGGAGGTCGACAGGTAGTCGGCAACCATCAACCCGGAAAAGGTGTTGGGCAGCCAATTCAACTGCATCGGTCCGGCGAGCTGTTTCCCGGCAGTCCAGGTGTTGCCGCCATCGTCGGAAGTGACAAAGCCCACGTCCAGTTGGCAGGAGTTGCCGCACTGGGAAACTGGATAGTAGTAGTAGGTCAAAGTGAGGTGGGCGGTTGTGCCGGAAGTGTTCGGGTCCACACCCAGCCCGGGAATGAAATGGTCGACGGTGCTGGTGGTCGGGTCGACTGGAATGCGAGCCGGCGCGGTCCAGGTCGTGCCATCCGTGGAAGTGCTCAGCACCAGGTCATTCGAACTGCAGCCGCTACGAAAACGACAGTCCGACCACACCACATAGATCTTCCCGGCGCCATCGATTTCGGCGGAAGGCAAGCCTGCGCTGCGCAGTCCGCCCGCCTCCCCGTGGCTGATGACGTTCGAGATGCTCACGGTTCGGCCCCAAGTAGCGCCCCCATCGGTGGAGGCGAAGGCGATCAGGCCGCTGCCGCCTGCAATGGGCACCACGACTGTCCCATCCGGCTGCACCAGGGGCTGGCCGCCGACGCCGACAGCGCGGTCCGCGGTCGTCTTGGCCGGTCCCCAGGTCAGCCCGCCGTCCGTGGAGGTGCTCATGAAGGTGGTGGGCGTGTCCCACTCGGTATAACAGTTGCCGTAGAAGGGGCTGGTCGAAGTGTTGTCGCACACGATCCAGTTCTTGTCGTCCCCGCCGCTGCGGTCGACCGCAATCGGCCTTCCCCAATGGATCCCGTCGGGAGATCGGCTCACGCTCACGTCAGCAACGTTGCCAAGGGGAAGCGCCGAAATCAGCCACTGGCCGTGCTTGGCATCGAAAGCCACGGAGGCATCGCTGGCTGCCGAGAAGGGTCCACTTTTGTAATTATTAGTGAGTCCCGGGAGATATCCATGAGTCCAGGTCGTGCCCCCGTCCGTAGAAGCAGCAAACCCAATGTCCGCGCCCCCACCGCTAAAAATGCGGGCGACCTGAAAGGCACTCACGATGGTCGAGCCAAAAGCGAAGGTGTCAGGTTCCACCTCGCTCTTGTGCTGGCTGCTGGTGTTGGTGAAAGTGTCAACACTGATTTTACGGAGGGTAAATTGGGCTTGGGCGCCCGGCGCAAAAAGTGAGAGCCCCAGAGCGACCGTGAAGAAGAGAGAGCAGTTCCTTCGATTGCAGGAACCGGGCTTTGTTCCGTTCATGAAGATTCCTTCTACGCTGAGATTGAGACTTCGCAGAACTGATGCGGCCCCGAACACGCAGGGCATTCACCGGGGACGACCCAGTATACAGCTACGGAGTATCTGGTTCGTGCCGGACACAAGAATCCCCTTGTCGTAAGTTAAGACGGGCGAACGGCCACCATCCCTAACAAATCAGCGGCTTTCAGGGCTTCGAAGATTGGGCCTGTGGCCTCGCGAACCCGGAAACGCTCGGTCGACAAAGGTGAGGTGCCAAGGACTTGGCGGTGACTGCGCAGTAACGCTCATAGTCACTTAGAATGCCGAAGTCCAGCTATTACACTTTCGCCGGGGAGGAAACGTTATGCCTATGTTTAATGAGGGTCGTGGCCGAGTGATTGATGCCAATGGGGGCTTTGGATTGCGGCTGCTGGGTTTGGCCGTGGCCGCGTTCTTGATCGTGATTCTGCTGTTCTCGTCCGTGGCCCGGGTGGAATCGGGTCACGTGGGTGTGCTCACGCTGTTCGGTCGCGTGACCGGCGAAGTCCTGCCCGAAGGCATTCATATGGTGAATCCCTTCAAGTCCAACAATGAGATGTCGATTCGCACCCAGGAAATCAAGGAATCCGCCAGCGTACCTTCCGCCGAAGGCCTGGTCATGAATCTCGACACTTCGCTCATCTACCACGTGGATCCGGTGAAGGCCGCCGACGTTTATCAGAAGATCGGACCGGGCTATGAGACTGTACTGATCGAGCCCAATTTGCGAGCCGCAATCCGCGAAGCCACCGCCTCACACTCCGCCAATGCGCTGTACACCGGGGAACGCGAAATGGTGGCCAAACAGATCTATGACCAGCTTGCCAGCCTGCTCGGCCAGCGGGGATTCATCATCGAAAGCATTCTGCTGCGCGATATCCAACTGCCCGCCACTCTGAAGACCTCGATTGAAGCCAAGCAGCAAGCCGAGCAGGAAGCGCTGGCCATGAACTTCCGCCTGCAAAAAGAGAAGCAGGAAGCTGAGCGCAAACGCATCGAGGCCGGAGGCATTCGCGATTTTCAGCAGATCGTGGCGCAGGGCATCAGCCCGCAGCTCCTGGAGTGGAAAGGTATAGAAGCCACCGAGAACCTGGCCAAGAGCGCGAATTCCAAGGTGGTGGTGATCGGAAACAGCAAGAATGGGCTGCCGCTGATTTTGGGACAGTAGAGGCGGGCCTCAGCAGGACCCATGGCCGTGTGGGCGCGGGCGCCTCGCCCGCGGAACCGTCGTGCCGGGAAGGGGCTTCTTCCCTTCGCCTGCTAGGATATTTTGGTGGCAAATGCATTGCTCGATGTCCGCGATCTGACCGTCGAATTTCCCAGCGACCGTCGTTTGGGAGCGGGCGCCGCTCCTTTTCTGTGCGCCGTCCGCGACCTCAGCTTCACCATCACTTCCGGTGAAGTGCTCGGCCTGGTCGGCGAATCGGGTTCGGGAAAATCCGTCACCGCACTCGCACTGATGCGCCTGCTGCCGCCACAAGCCCGCGCCTCCGGCGAGATCCTCTTCAGCAATGGAAGCGGCTCGCAAGACCTTTTGCAGCTTCCCGACGAATCCATGCGCCATCTTCGCGGATCACAACTCGCCATGATCTTCCAGGAGCCCATGACGGCCCTCAACCCGGTGATGCGCGTTGGGGACCAGATTGCCGAAGCCCTCCTCGCGCACCGCAAGGTCTCGAAGCAAGAGGCCTGGAACCGCGCCGTGGAGGCAATGAGCGATGTCGCCATTCCCGATCCCGCTCAGCGCGCCCGCGACTATCCGCACCAGCTCTCAGGAGGGATGCGCCAGCGCGTGATGATCGCCATGGCCATCGTGAATCGCCCGCAGTTGCTTATCGCCGACGAGCCCACGACCGCACTCGACGTCACCATCCAGGCGCAAATTCTCGAACTGCTGGCGGAACTGCGCGGAAAGTTCGGCCTGACCATGCTCCTCATCTCGCATGACCTGGCGGTGGTTTCACAAGTCGCCGATAGGGTCGCCGTGATGTACGCCGGCAGCTTGGTGGAACTAGGCTCGATGCACGACATCTTCCACGCACCGGCACACCCGTACCCGCGTGGCCTGCTCAAAGCGGTGCCCACGCTGCAGACCGATCGCACGCGGCCGCTCCAGACCATCGAGGGGACAGTGCCGGTGCTGCACGCGGTGCCTGCCGGTTGTCCGTTTGAGCCGCGCTGCGAGGCTCGCATCGGCGAATGCTCGCGCATCATGCCGCCGCTGGTCGAAGTCAGCGCAGGCCACTGGGCGCGCTGCCCCGTCGTGAATCCCAGGTAGCGACGGTCCCAGGTAGTGGTGCAGTTTGGCACGGTGCCCGGGGTCCCAGCGTCTTGCCGCCGCGCGCCAGATCCCTCACCCGGCTGAACTGCGCCGGGTTCGGGAGGACGTCATCACGGACGGTTCGGGCAAACTGCACCGCTTCCGGTCTCCACCTGGGCTGTGCCGCAAGCGACCGACAGGTCTATAATCGGCAGTTTGTCCGGTGACCCGTGCGCGTTCTCTTACTAAGCGACATTCATAGCAATCTCGAAGCGTTAGAGGCCTGCCTCGCTGCTGCTCCGGCGTACGACGTCGTGGTCAACCTGGGCGACATCGTGGGCTACGGCGCCAGCCCGAATGAAGTCATCGAGCGGTCCCGCGGCCTGGGAAGATTCTTTGTGCGCGGCAATCACGACAAAGCTGCCTCCGGCCTCATGGATCTCAAGGACTTCAACCCCATCGCTGGCATGGCTGCCATCTGGACCCGCGAACATGTTTCCCCGGAGAATCTGCAATGGCTGCGCGCCCTTCCCCAGGGCCCGATTTATGTCGACGGCCTGGATGGCGTGCAGTTCGTGCACGGCTCACCCATGGATGAGGACGATTACGTTGTCACTCTGCACGATGCCATCGAACCCTTGATGGTCTCCCCGACCCCACTGACGTTTTTTGGACACTCGCACCTGCAGGGGAGTTTCTGGTCCAACACGGTCACCCCGGACGTGTACCGTCCTGTGTACCGCACGGTGGGCCAGGCCGAAGCTGTCGAGTTTCCCGTACGTGAGGGACAGCACTTTCTTGTAAACCCGGGCTCGGTGGGACAACCCCGCGACGGGGACTGGCGCGCTGCCTTCGCTGTCTTCGACTCCGAAGCCCGCATCGTCACCTTCTGCCGCGCCCCCTACAACCTGAAGGATGCGCAGGAACGCATTCTTGCGGCGAATTTGCCACAGCGGTTGGCGACACGACTGGCGGCGGGGAGATAGCGGGAAGCGATCAGGCATCTCATATTGGCTGTACGGGATAGCTGGTCCGAACGCCTGATTACGTCAAGAATTGGGTGCATGGACTAAACTCGGCAGTGAGAAATCGCTATGCCACAAAAACGGTCCCAACTAACTCTGGCACTTCGCGACAAGGTACTCGTGAAGTTCACCCGGCCCTTCGAGCAGGGCTCGGTCAATGGCTACGTGATCGACATAGGCCCGCAGTTCTTCCTTGTCGCGCTGGTCGGAGACGGCATCCGATTCAATGGTTTTCAGTGCTTTCGCCTATCGGACGTACGTAAATTGCAGGTGCCAAGTAAGTACTCTGCATTCGCCGAAGCTGCACTGAAGAAGCGAGGCGAACGATTTCCGAAAAAGCCCCCTGTTGTTGTTTCCAGCCTACGGAAACTGTTGCTGATGGCCAACCGAGCGTTCCCGCTGGTAACAATTCACCGGGAGCAGGTCGATGCCGATGTGTGTCACATCGGTCGTGTCATAGACCTGAACAAGGGTCGCTTGTCCCTGCTTGAGATCGGCCCGGATGCGCTTTGGGACGACGAGCCAGAAACTTACCGACTCGGCGAAATCACGCGGGTTGACTTCGGCGGCGATTATGAGGAAGCCCTGCACCTAGTCGGCGGTGTGCCGACTGCTCACAAAGCTAGACGCCGCTTGCTGTAATGTCGTTCACCAGGAACGCTCAGCGACCTATTTATGAGTGGAGCTCAGGCCACCCGCGGGTCTTTTTCCCCGTGTTCTAATTTCCATGAGCCCCGCGAACGGGGCGGGGCACACTCCAAGAGAATCAGGATTCTTCATGCGTAGACCCGGAATTGTCTTGGTCGGAGCCATGGCGGTCGTTCTGCTCACCATTGCGGCGAACCCGGGGAGTGGCTATGCGCGTCACGGTGCATCTGCTGACAACCAAGGAACCATCACCGTCGACGGCACCGCCCGTACCTACCTGCTCCACGTTCCCCACTCGTCTAAGAAAGGCAAGCCCGCTCCGCTGGTGCTGGTCTTTCACGGCGGCGGTGGCCATGCCCGGAACATGCCGAGGTTCACGCAATTCGATCGCCTGGCCGACCAGGAGGGATTCATCGTCGCCTATCCCGAAGGCCTCAACAAACACTGGAACGATGGCCGGGGCCTTTCTCCAGCCGATGACGTCGGTTTCATTCGCGCGCTGATCGCCGAATTAGAGCGCTCCCAGAACATCGACCCGAAGCGCGTATACGCGACCGGCATCTCGAATGGCGGATTCTTCTCGCAGCGCCTGGCGTGCGATCTGGCTGACAAGATTGCGGCAGTGGCCTCGGTCGCCGCCACCATGCCGGAGCCGCTGGTGCCCGTGTGCAAGCCCTCGCGGCCGGTTTCCGTGATGTTCATCCAGGGCACCAAAGACCCGCTGGTGTCCATCAATGGTGGCCCGGTCGCGCGCACGCACGGAAGATGTGTGTCCCTGGCTGCAGCCTCGAGTTTCTGGGGCAACCGCGACCAGACTTCCTCCACCCCGGTCAGCGCCGATCTTCCCGACGATGCCCACGACGGAACCCGCATTCACCGGGACGTTTACGGCGGCGGTCAGCAGGGCACCGAAGTCGTGGTGTACACCATCGAAGGCGGAGGCCACACCTGGCCCGATGGCCGGCAATACTTGCCGGTGCTCCTGGTGGGCAAAACCAGCCACAACCTCGACGCCACTCGCACCATCTGGGAGTTCTTCCAGAAGCACAGCCTGCCGTAGCTTGCGTGACGGCCGCTCGTTTGGCTTCGCTCAGGGCAGGCTCTCGGCCGTCCCGTCGCCCGAAGGGCGACCGTCGCAACCTCGGTGTAAACTGCCGCCATGCCCTCGCATTCCCCGCGAACCCGCGACCTCTTCGGTTCCCACACCGCACCGGTCCCCAGCCATTACCTGATCGCCCACTGCGACGGCGGCGCCCGCGGCAATCCCGGCCCGGCCGGCTACGGCGTTGTCATCAAGGACGAAGCCGGACACAAAGTTGCCGCGCTCAGCGAGTATCTCGGCCACCAGACCAACAACTTCGCCGAGTATCAGGGCCTGATCGCGGCTCTGGAGTTCGCTATTAAGAACGGTCGCAAGGCACTCAAGGTAATCAGCGATTCCGAACTCCTGGTGCGGCAGATCAAGGGCATCTACAAGGTGAAAAACCTTGCGCTTCAGGAACTCCATGGTCGGGCGAAGCAGTTAATCGCGCAACTTGACTGGTTCTCCATTGGCCATGCCCTGCGCGAGCACAATCGTGAAGCCGACCGTTTGGCCAACGAAGCCATGGACAAGGGCATGAACCGTGTGGCCGCGGGCGCCTCGCCCGCGCGCGCGACGGTTCCGCAGGAATTTGAGGGAGTCGTCCGCGATGGGAAGATCGAGTTGCTGGATGGGGAATTGCCTGAGGGAACGCGAGTTCGAGTGAGGACTAAGAATTAGTCCGGAATGAGGGAGACGTAATCGCTGTCGTGTCCCGCTAGAGCTGTTCGGTAGTGGGGTCATAGCGTGGCGATGAAACCCAATCAGAGTAGGAATCAAGCTAGGAACGGCATCACAAGTGCTGGCAATGCTAATCTTGCCTCAATGACAGATCATGCCATGAATCATCTGGACAGCGGCATCAAGCAGGCCGTTCTCTTGTTGCGAGAGCACGGGGTGGAAACCATTGAGTCATGCGAGGGTGGCAATGGGCACGCATACCCGGAGCCGACGGTGAGATTCTCAGGAGGGAAAGCGGAGGGCTACAGAGCGTTGTCCGTTGCCCTCCAAGTTGGGTTGAAGGTTTTGGAACTGAGGCGCGTGTGGCCAGTCCTTGACTACGAACCTACTGGGCCGTATTGGGAACTGACCTTCGTGCCTTAGCTACTGACCCGCTGCATCAAGACGCGCACAGTGCCGGCAGAGCGGGCGTCCACCCGTTCCAGCAGCCCAGTAGTAGCGTTCGATGTTATTTCCTTCCGTGCATTTCGTGTTGTCGTGATGCACCGTTTCACCCTCGCGGGTGGAGTGCCACGGGTACGTCTTTGGCATTTGTTTCCTCCCAGAAATGTCGTGCCATGATCGTGCGATTGACGGTAAACCGAACGCGAGGGTCAGCCCGTTGGGGGAGAGCCACGCAATTCACGCTCCTCAAACTGTAGGAGTGCTGGTTGTCACTTTCCCAATCAATAAAAGTAATGCTGTCCATAAGCGATATTTATCGCGCCTATCCCATCAATTCTTCAAAGCTCCAGAGATGATCTGCGATGTTCGCCTGCATGGCCGGGGAAACTCGCAAGCTGCCGTGGACACGGGCGAAGTCGTAGTACCAGAAATGCAGAGCTAGTGCTGCCCGCAGATTTTCCTTCCGCTTGCTGAAGGCGTAGGTCAACCTGGTCAGCCTTCGGCACCACTGGCGCAGTGAGCCGTTCTTGCGTTCCACGTGCGACGTGCAAGCGCGACTCAGGTCTGGAGTGCCGCTGCCGACTGACTTCTCCACGGTGACAAAGTTGCCTGGGCTATAGCGTTCGCGGGTTTCTTCCGGCTTGTCGTAAACCTTGACCACGATACTGTGACTGGCGCGATCTGCAAGCTGGAGATCAATCTCGGGAGTGTAGGCAGGCCACGCATCCGTGGACACATCGAAGCTGCGCTCTGCTGTGGCTCGTCGTACCTTGGAAATGAACGCGGCTGTATTCTCGCGGTTTCGCTTTCCCAGATGCCATGCCACGATCAGCTTGCTGTTGCGCTCCAGTCCGATGTAAACGTACTGGTCGCCGATGCTCGCGTCGTTGGCTTCGAGCGGAAGTTTGTGGCCCTCTTTCTTCTGGACATACGTCCAGCACTCATCCAGTTCCAAGTCTCTAACTGGTAAATTGTGGAGTCTGGCCTCCATGAAGCGTTCGCACTTCGCGCCAGCCAGTGTGAGCAGCGTCAGAACGGTGCGCTTCTCCACGTCGCAAAGCCGGGCCGTGGAACGCACGGAATTGCCTTCCACCAGGCAGTGGAGAATCATGGCAACCTTCTCTCGTGGCAGGCGAACATCAGCGTTGAATGGGCGCTGTGGGGGTTCGCTGAGGCGCTTTCCGCACTGCTGGCACTTGAACCTCTGGATGCGATGCTTACCGTAGTAACCGGCCTTCACCATTACGGTACGGCAGTTGTGGCACGTCATTTTTCGGCCTTGCCTTTCGGCGGGCAATGGGCCGATAATGCGAATTGCGGTCGGTTAGCGGCCCTGTCCGCTGACTGATTGGCCCTGGTTCCGGCAGCAACCGGAACCGGGGTCTTGAAAACTTGGCGGGCACGGTGGGGCTCCAACCCACGACAGGCCGATTAGTAATCGGCTCCTCTATGCGTCTGAGGTACGTGCCCGTCATGAATTCAACTCTAGGCTTTTATCTCCTACCTGTCAAGATAAAAATGATAAAAATAGAGCTTGCCTACCTCTGCCTCTTCTGATATAAAAAGCGTGTAGAGGAGGGCAGACTATGGCAACCCCGGCGAAAGTCCCGGATGACCCAGGCAAACGTAAACGTCTACGAAGCCCGGCATACCCTTTTATCAATTTGGAAACTGCGATTAAGCGGGCGAAAGAGTTTTACGATAAAGAGCAGCGCAATGCGGCTGCCCTCAAAGTCGCAGTGAAGCACTGGGGCTTTGAGGAAAAGAGCAGCGGTGGTTTACAGACCGTTGCTGCGCTCATCAGCTTTGGCCTTATGCGAGACGAGGGGACTGGTGACAAGCGCAAGTTAAAGCTGACCGAGAACGCACTACGTATTTTGCTGGATACTAGGGCGGATTCCGAAGATCGAGCGGATGCCATCCGGACAGCGGCCCTAACGCCCAAAATCCATCAGCAGCTTTGGCGTAAGTGGCACAACAAGATTCCATCCGATGACAACTTTAGGCACACCCTGATCTTGGACTGGACTTCCCCGTTCAACCCGAGTGTCGTGGATAGCTTTATCAAGCAATATCGGGATACAATTGCCTTTGCTAAACCGGACGATTCTGCTATTGTGCCCCTAGGCGGCGATGATTTGGAATCAGAGATGGAAGACCCAGCCGCCACGGGAGCACGTATGCAAGGGCAAGTTAATGAACGGTCAGACGCGAAGCTAGTTCCCCTACTGGTAGGCTCTAAGCCCGTGGGATCGAGCATCCCAGTAACCGAGAATTGCGTGATGAGCATTAGCGCCTCGGGCGAAGTCACCCAGAAGGGCATAGCGCAGCTTATTGCCTACCTCAACCTGATTAAGGGTTCGTTTCCAAACTAACAACCCGAGGCCGAGAAAGTTTGGCCTCGGGTTCGTCTCCACGCTAAAGCACCACTACCGAGCTGTTCGCCCCTATTGACCCGAGAAGCGCCCTGAGATAGCCTCCGGCGGCAAGTATGAAATCCTCGCACGGTAGCACAAAGCATTCAGAACCCGATTCGGCAGCGCGCTCTCAGCAACTCGAGAAATGTTTGCTGGCTTACGCGTTAGCCGGAGCCGGCGCAGTGGCGCTGACGCCGGCCGCAACCGCAGAGGTTGTGTACACGCCCGCGGATATCACTTTTACGCACGGCATGCTGGAGATTGATCTGAATCACGATGGAATCACTGACTTTAAGGTCCACAATTATGCAACTGGCTATTCTTCTTTCTATACGGTTCGACTGACGGTCAGTGAGGGATCGCCCGAGGCGAGTGCCGAAGTGATCGGGCGCAAGGTGGCTATCCAAGGGAGCGCATGGGCCGCCCCGTTCACTTTCCCAATTGGCGAAGATTCACCCAAACCATTTATCAGTCCCAGTCCCCCCGCTCTTATGGCCTTGGAAGGCTGCGAGATCGGCTACTGCTTCCCCATCGGCGGACCTTGGCGAAACGCCACGAGGAGGTATCTGGGGTTGCGATTCAGCATAAACGGGGAAGTGCATTACGGATGGGCCCGATTCTCAGTGCAGCATGGATATTTTTTCATCGGGGCCAAACTCTCCGGCTACGCCTACGAAACCGAACCCAACAAAACGATTTTGGCGGGAGACAGAGGGTTGGGTCTGGATGCCAGCAGCGAGGGATAAGACCCTGAAGGTGCCAGCCTCGACCACGGTGACGCTCTAAGGCCCGGCTCTCTGAGTTTATTAAGCCTCGGATCACTTGCTCTCAAGCAGCCGCGTTAGCCGCATGACGTATGGTCTGCCCGTGGAGAGGGCGGAGAAAACTGAAGCAGTCTGCATTCTCCCTATTCCGCCGCCGACGTATGGTCGTGCACGATCTTCCACCCATCCGGAAACTTGCGGAAAATCAGCGTAAATAGCCCATGTGGCGTCTTCCCGTCCGGCATGGTCAAGTGCCACGCCCCGCGCACGAACGCCGCATCCCGGCCCAGAGCTTCGATTCGCAGATCGGAGAACTCCAGCTTGCCCATCTCCCGGCCTTCACTCTGGTAGGTTTTGCGATAGCGCTCGATGGTGGACTGCCAGCCCGCGGTCTCTTTCGCCCCGGAGAAAAACGTCAGCTGCGGCGAATTCCAGTAGCCGGCCATGAACCCTTCCAGGTCATGCCGGTTCCAGGCGTCTTGCTGTTGTTGGAGGACCTGCTGCACTGCGGCTGTCACTTTTGCGCTCGACGTTCTTGCAGCAGAAAGGGCTGGATGGAGTATTACGAGGCAAACCAAGGTCGGCATCACGGACAAAGCGCGCATTCCACCTCCAGAGCGCACTAGTGTCGCACAAGAATTGCTGATTGTTGAATTTTGATTGTTGATTGAAAACTGATCCGGCTGACGGCTGACGGCTGGTGTTTTACGCCCGGCCCTTCTTCGCCGCGGCCATCGCTTTCGTGCCCGCCACTTCCCAGGGACGCTTCGGGCGTTCCGCTTGCGGCTTGTCCCGGTCCACGATGCGGTCGTAATGATACGACTCGCTCACCGTGCCCAGCGCCTCGTTGTACAGGCTGGGAAGTCCCAACCCTTCCTTCAGTTCTTCGGTAAATTGCTGCAGCGCCTTCAGGTGATCTGCAGTAGCGGGGACCTCGGTCTTGGCCGTCTTCAGAAACTGCTGGTATCCCCGGTTTACCAGCTTCGAGATCTCGCTCCCGATCAGGTAGCCGGGATACGCAAAGATCTTCACCCCATCCTCGGCTGTCTTCTGGATCGCCGCCGAGCAGTTGTACTTCTTCAGGAACACACGTCCTTGAGTGCCGGGAGCCTCGATCAGGTTAAAACCGTGCTCGCGCAGCCAGTTCAGCGCTTCTTCATAATTCCGTTGTTCTACCTTGGTGGTCATCTCGTTCTATGAAGTCCCTTCGCCTTCCCCGGTAAGGTTAGATGCGGATTGTGGGGAAAGGTGCTTTTTCCCGGTCCGGTGCATCTAACCACCATCTCTTATAATCTAATCCTCAGCTCTTGAAGCCTAATTTCGCCGTCTCGGCACATTACGATAGTTACGGCAGTTCTCCCAAATTTATGGGACAGGCGTCTGCAAAATTCGCGCAAGTGTCAGATTCGTCGGCACATGCCCCGACCGGAAGCGTATCGGGTTCGCCCGCGAGCAACACCAACCGGCTCGGTCAGGATACCCTCGATCGCATCGGCAATACTCCGCTGCTGCGTCTCGATCGCGTGGTCCGCGAACTTCCCGGCGTTGAACTGCTCGGCAAGGCAGAGTGGTTCAATCCCGGAGGCTCGGTCAAGGACCGTGCTGCGGCCAGCATCATCGCCGCTGCCCGGGGCAGCGGACAACTGCAGCCCGGGAAAATCCTGCTGGACTCCACCAGCGGCAATACCGGCATTGCCTACGCCATGATCGGCGCCGCGCAGGGCTTTCCTGTCACCCTGTGCATGCCGGAAAATGTTTCGCTCGAACGCAAGCGCATCCTGCACGCCTATGGCGCCAACATTATTTATACCGACCCCGCCGATGGCTCCGATGGCGCCATTCGCATGGCCCGTGAACTCCACGCCAAACATCCCGAGCTTTATTTTTACGCCGACCAGTATTCCAACGACGCCAACTGGCGCGCCCACTACCATGGCACGGCCAACGAAATCTGGCAACAAACCGAGGGACGTATCACCCACTTCGTGTCCATGCTGGGCACCAGCGGAACCTTCGTCGGCACCACCCGGCGCCTGAAAGAGCTGAACCCGCACATCCGCTGCATCTCGCTCCAGCCCGATGCCCCTTTCCACGGCATCGAAGGCGCCAAGCACATGCCCAGTGCCCTTGTGCCGAAGATTTACGATGCCTCTCTCGCCGACGCGAATCTTGAGATCTCGACCGAAGAATCGTACGCCATGGTTAAGCGCCTGGCCCGCGAAGAAGGCTTGTTGGTGGGAATCTCCGCCGCCGCCGCGGTGGTTGGCTGCTTGCAATTGGCGCGGCAACTGAAGAAGAGCGAGCGCGCCGTCCTGGTGACCATCCTGTGCGACTCCGGCGACAAGTACCTGAGCGAGAGGTTCTGGGAGGAAGGGTGATTGTTGATTCTTGATGGTTGATCGAGCGCGGTGTCTTGGGGTTTTCAATCAACAATCAAGAATAGGAAATTCTCAAGATGCTCAAGATCTCCAAGTCGGCCTACGACTCCATCCGCCACCACGGCGAAGAAGCCTACCCGCACGAATGCTGCGGCGCTCTTCTCGGCCAGATGAACGGCGATGGCCGCGTGATCACGTCCGCGGTGCGTTGCGGCAACACCCGTACCGACTCGCCCCAGGACCGCTACCACATCGATCCCCGCGAACTGGTCCGCATCCAGCGCGAGGGCCGCGAGCGCGACGAGGACATTCTGGGTTTTTATCATTCCCATCCTGACCACCCGGCGCGCTGGTCGCAGACCGACCTGGCGGAGGCGCACTGGTTTGGGTGCTCGTACGTGATCACGAGCGTGGAAAAGGGCAAGGCCGTCCTCACAAATTCATTCTTGCTGGACGGAACCGGGGAAGCCGACAAGCACCTCGACGACGAGCCCATCCAGATTGCGCCGTAGCAGCGCCAGGGTTGTGGACACGGGCGTCTCGCCCGTGCAAGCGACGCGATGAATCCCCGGGATTCCCCGGTGCATCTGTAATGGGCAGGTGCCCGGCTCGGCAAGAAAATGCTATGAAAATCCTTATTCCCACTCCCTTGCGCCAGTATTCGGACAAGCAGCCCGCGGTGGAGGTCAAGGCCGCCACGGTGGGCGAAGCGCTTTCCGGCCTGGTTGCCCGGCACCCGGATCTGCGCCGCCACCTCTACACCGATGAGGGCAAACTGCGCGCCTTCGTGAATGTCTACCTGAACGACGAGGACGTGCGCTACCTGCAGAATGAAGCCACCCAGGTGCGCGATAGTGATACCATTTCCATCGTGCCTTCCATCGCCGGAGGCCGCTGAACCCATGATCCTGGGATGGACCAACTCCCGAATGCCTCGCTGCCGCGCCTGCTGTTGTTGTCCGTCCTGTTGTTGTCGCTGAGTTCCGAACTCCAATCGTCAATCGAAAATCGGCAAGCGTAAATTTTGAGGTTGTTATGGCCACCACCACCGAAGTCAAACCCGACGCCGTTACCCTTTCTAACGACGAGATCCTGCGCTACTCGCGTCACCTGATCATGCCCGAAGTGGGCATGGAAGGTCAGCTCAAGCTCAAGGCCGCGCGCGTGCTCTGCATCGGCGCCGGAGGGCTGGGCTCGCCGCTCGCGCTCTATCTTGCCGCGGCGGGCGTGGGCACGCTCGGCATCGTGGACTTCGACGTGGTGGACTACACCAACCTGCAGCGCCAGATCATTCACTCGACCGCCGACGTGGGCCGCAAAAAGCTCGACTCCGCCGCGGAGAAGCTGAAGGCGATCAATCCGTTTCTGAATCTGCTCACCTTTGACACCCGGCTGAGCAGCGACAACGCGCTCGACCTGTTCCGCGCGTTCGACATCATTGCCGACGGCACCGACAACTTTCCCACGCGCTACCTGGTCAACGACGCCTGCGTCCTTACCGGCAAGCCCAACGTCTATGGCTCGATCTTCCGCTTCGAGGGCCAGGCCAGCGTGTTCGCCACCGCAGCAGGCCCGTGCTACCGCTGCCTCTATCCCGAGCCGCCGCCGCCGGGACTGGTTCCGTCGTGCGCGGAGGGCGGAGTGCTCGGAATTCTGCCTGGACTGGTGGGCGTGATGCAGGCCACTGAAGTCATCAAGCTCATTCTCGGCAAAGGCGAGCCGCTCATCGGACGCTTGCTGTTGATCGACGCGCTGGGCATGAAGTTTCGCGAACTCAAGCTGCGCAAGAATCCCGATTGCCCTGCCTGCGGCACGCATCCCACGATCACGAAGCTGATAGACTACAACGAATTTTGTGGAATCCGTGGCGAGGAGAAAGCGGTGGAGACCAACGTCCCCGAAATGCCGGTCGAAGAACTCAAACGCCGCCTGGACGCAGGCGATGATCTGTTCGTGCTCGACGTGCGCGAGCCGCACGAATACCAGATCTGCAACCTCGGTGGACACCTCATCCCGCTCGGCGATCTTCCCAAGCGGGTGCACGAACTCGACTCCAGCCGCGAGATCGTGGCCCACTGCCGCTCCGGCGTGCGCAGCGGCAAAGCCGTCGCCTTCCTGCGCCAGGCCGGATTCAAGAAAGTGCACAACCTGGCGGGAGGCATTCTGGCCTGGGCGGATAAAGTCGATCCCAAGATGCCGAAGTACTGAACCCCAGTTGCCTGTTGCCAGCTACGGGGTGCTGCCTGGGGTACTGGCTGCTGGCGACTAGCGAACCTCGTTCTTTGCCGTTTACTCCTTGGTACCGGGTACCCCCCTCCCCCCCCAAAGGTGTCTTTGAAAACAAAGGGTTTATTGGAACGCCCTTTGATTTCACGGGACTTGGAGGCAAAATCCGTGAAACAAAGAACTTAGACTCAGTCGTCGCTCCCATCGCCCAGCTCAGGGCAAGCTAAAGCCAGTCGTCAGCCTTCAGTTCCATCTCGCGCCGCTACGCGGCTGCGCGGACAGGAGTGTCCGCGCCACACAGGCAAATTGTCAAAGAGCGGTTCGGCTTCGACTGCCGGTTGCTTCTCCGCCGGGTGCGGCTGGCATCGGGCGGGTGAGCCCCATAGCACTAAGCTGCTCACGATAACTAGAATATCACTTTAAGAATAGGAGCTGTCAAGGGCGTGCGTCACATCCCAGTGTGGTGTTGGCGAGGCTGCGCGCCCGAGGGCTGATTTGCGAGGCGATGATGTGTGCCCGCCCTTTCGCACAAAACGCGAAAGGAACGGGGCACCCCGCGGTTTGTCTGGAGCTACGATTACGCGGCGAAGGTCCGGCCACCCGCCAACTGATCTACAAGACCCGTGAACCTGCGGTACTCGGCGGAATGTTTCATTTCGTCACCATTTTATCAGCCTGCCAGGACTCGCTCTCGCATTTGAGCAGACTTCGCATTCTTATCCGTTCCCCCAAGGGCTTTGTAAGCCTTCAGGGCTTTATCCTTCGCACTCTTAAGAATGGCCACGGGTATAGGCTTTACTACTGCGGCAATGGCGTTCGCGATAGCTTCGGGTGACCGGCTAGCAAGATCCCATTCTTTTCCAACGAGCATCGAAACGTAATATCGAATGTCCCGTACTTCGTCGGATTCTAGTCCCTGAGTTTGAAGATAATCAATGACCTGACGGTCAAGTAGGATACATGCCGCATACAAGTCACGGTCAACATTGGTATCAAAGACCTCATGGGTATTTTTCTTAACAAAGCTTTCTGGTCGGCCACGAGATTCATCTGGCTTTTGTAGTGCTATAGCTATAACTGCTTGCGCCAATGAGCCCATTCCCACAATCTTCTTAATCGTCTTCTTGAGCCGACGATACTCGCCTTTTTTTCTATCGTAAAATAATCCGTACAGTCTCAACCGATCTTCAATGTCTTCCTGTATTTGATCGGTAGACATCAAGGACAGCATACTTACAGGTGTCTGGGAATTCGTTGCCTTGATGATTTTTGAGCGACTTTTCTCATCCGCCGGAACTACGACCCTCACCAATACATTTCTAGTGTCCTTGTCCTTTTTATGGGCATTGTTCCATTCAAAGATTTCGTGGGACGTTTGTAATCCGTTTACGACCTCTGGATTCTTGATTTTTATCTTATGCCCGTTAACGGGGCACTCATCTGCAAGAATCGTGATGCCGTTATTGAGCCACCAAAAATCCTCCTGAGATGCAGAGGACACCTCTTCCAGGGTTGCCCTTATCTGCTTGTTAACGGGATTTGATTTCCCGTTATAGTCTCGGACATTTGGCTCCAAGAAGCGCGTCTGTAATCCGCCATCGGCATTAGTCAGTAATTTCTCTGCATAATCTTTCAACTTCACAAGGCATACCGTTGATCCGTCGCCAGTCGAAAAGGATTCAGCGACCGGCACAACAACATCCGTCTCGGGTACTTGTCTCGCTGTTTCCAATAGGCGGTTCGCAGTCCAAGGAATGAACGACACTTCCGCTGAGGACAATACACTCTTTACATATTTGACGAGGTTTTGCGCCCGCAAACTGACTTTGTCCTTGCTACTTGGTTCAGCAGCAGCTTTGCAGGCATAGTGAAATATGACGGCAAGCGTATGAGGATTTCCCATTACTTCATTATTGTATTTCTCGCGGAAATTGTGGATAGAGTCACGCGCTTTAGAATTCAGATACTTAAGATCATCGACAGACTTGTCATAACTCAAGAGGTCTTTGGAGAATGACTCAAGTTTTTGAACAGCAGTCTCCGAGAATCCCTTCTCGTATTTAGTTTGAATTAGATGCAATTCAATTGGCCCCGCAGGGATAACAGGCGGCGTCTCTACGGTGATGAGGGTATTATTCATGAACAGATAGAATGCATCCACCCCGCCGTCATCTTCGGCACCAAGATCGCCCGACTCGATTGCGTCATTGGAGAGATCGAAGTCCTTAAGCACCTGCTCGATTACATACCTCTCGAACGCCTTAGAATCCGAAAGGCCCGTCCCTCGATCGCTTTTCCAAACGTTGAAATTTGCCTCAAACAGTTTGACTTCGTGCGTGCTCATAGTGGCGGCAATCATACGCCCGCCTCACTTGATGAGGCGAGTATATTCTTGCCCAAATTAGGACACGATCTTGCCCGTCCCCTTGCTTTTTCCCTCCCCCCGTTCATAATGAACAGTCCTCTTCCCCCAGGGGAGGCCCTATGTCGTTTCTTTCGCACGCCCTGCGTGTAAGGGTATTGGTGTGCTCGCTTGTAATCCTTCCGTCAGCCTTCGCCGCCGAGAACACCGCTGCCACCGCGCCCAACTCCGATCCCACCTACCAGCAGTTGCGCAACATTGGCCTGGGCGGGGACGCGGTGTCGGTTAGTAACCTCGTTTCAGCCGTCCCTACGGGACTTGCGTCTTCTTGCGCTCTTACCCGCCTCTGAAGTGGCGGGCTACTTTCAGTCGCTCCTCCGGAGCTGGGGAGAGTGCTCTTTGCTACGCTCAGGATGACGCCAGTTCCAAGGGGTGGATCGATGAGAGGGTGGGGCAATTATGGCCGGCGGGACCCTTCGACTTCGCTCAGGGCAGGCTGCCGGCGCTACGGCTGCTGCTACAAAAAAAGACGGGGAGCAGGCGCTCCCCGTTTCCACTTAGGAGTACAGCTCGGGACTACTTACTGACTGTCTCCGCGTTGGCGGACTCCTGGCCGATGGCCAGCGCGTACTTTTTGCCGGAGAAACGAATTTCGGCGAGCGACTTGCTGCCGTCGGTGTGGCTGTTGACCACCGCCGAGCTGTTATTAGCCGGGCGATCCAGTTCAATCATCCGCGCCGGTACGGTCGCCACCACGTTCTTGCCCTGCATGATGTTGAGCTGTACGCTGGAACCGCTCCCGTCCCAGGTCAGCTTGTATTCGCCGGCGGCCAGTTGCTTGCCGGCTACGGTGACCGGGTCGGTTACCGCAAGCGAGCCTTTGTTGGCTGCGAACACGCTTGTCGCCAGCAGCAAAGCCAGTCCCAGCAGCAAGCCCTTGGAGATTCTCGATAGCTTCATGTGACTCCTTTTTTCTTTCCCGAAAAGCGTCGGGAAGCGGTTCGGGCGGCCTGGACTCACCTTCGCGAAGAACTTGCGTTTGTCCGCAAAAGGCCTACAATGCTGCCTCGGGGTTAAGCAAAAAGCGCCGGGCTGCAAAGCCTCGCGCTCTTTGCTCCGGGGATTGTTCTCACCTGGGCCGCCAAACCGAGTGTGAGACAGTCCCTTTAACCCCTGAAATTCTTCCTCGAAACCGGGGTGGCTGGTTGGCTTCCCGGTCCCCACCATCGCGTCAAGATACGTTTCAATCGCCTGAGAAGTTCCCTTGCGTTCTAACTTGTCGTCACATCCTTGGACGCGAATCGCGCACCGTTGTTAGCAAAAACCGTACCCGGCTGGGCTTTCACAGGGTCCGTGTGTTTTGTTTAGTCGGCTGCGACATGACGATTGCACTCGTCGCTTCCAGACGCATGTGGAGACAATGCACGTGATCGTCCACGACGGCGCAATGAAATGCATTGATTACAAATGGGAGCGCGAACGAAGGGAACGGATCTTGTGTTCGTTATCGAACTGGGGCGTTCGGAAGCGCACAGGCCGTCGAGACGCCGGCGCTACGGCCGCAAATCGCCGGCCAGTCGCAACACAACTTTCCCGAAATTCTTCCGTTCCAATAACAAGCGGTATGCCTCCACCGCGCGTTCCATCGGCAACACGTGGCCCACTACAGGGCGCAAAAGTCCCTGCGCCATCCACGCCGAAAGTTGTTTCCACGCCTCATCCATCAGGCTACGATTTGCGGAGAGATAGCTCAACCACAAGCCATGGACGCTGGTCCCCTTGGCATACAGTATTCGTGTATCAAGGTCCGCCCGCTGTCCGGTGGCGGAGCCGTACACAATCACTCGCCCGAAATCCCGCAGGCACCGGACACTCTTCCCGACATGCTCGCCGCCGAGCATTTCAAAAACTGCGTCCACGCCCTCGCCGTGGGTCAGTTCCTGGATAGCTTCTTCGTAGTCGCGTTGCTTGTAGTTGATGCCGTGTTGCAGGCCGAGCTCTTGCACTCGCGCCAGCTTCTCCTCGGAGGACGATGTCCCGTAGGTCTCCACGCCCAGCAGTTTGCCGATCTGTACCGCGGCCGTGCCCACTCCTCCGGCCACAGCGTGAATCAGCACCCGTGGAACTCCGGCCCTGCTGACATCGGCAACCAACCCTGCTTTCCAATACGCGAAGTACGCGGTGAAGTAATTCACCGGGAATGCGGCCCCCTCTTCCGCGCTCCAGCCCTCAGGCACCGGCCACAACAAATCCGGGCGTGTCGCGATGCGCTCCGCAAACGCCGCCCATTGCGCGTACCCCATCACGCGCTGCCCATTCCTTTCCAGCCTGCCACAGAACTCCCGTCCCGCAACCAGCGGCGGCTTGGGTGTTCCCGGATAGCCGCCTTGAGCAGTGATGATGTCGGCAAAATTGACCCCACCCGCCTCGACGCGAACCACTTCCATCCCGGTACCGGGCACGGGGTCTGGCACCTCCCCCACTTCCAGCACCTCAGGGCCGCCTAAACGACTGATCACAATAGCTTTCATGTGCGCCAGTGTACCAGCCCGCCAGAGTGGACGCTGGGTTCCGAAGTGGGCGGGCGATTCTTGTTTGCGGGCTGGATTCAAATGTCTCCGGACTTTAAGGCAGGTATATACTGCCCTTGATATATTGCTGGTCTCCCCCGTTGCGTCTTCGGGACGGGGACGGAGTTGCGTTTATTCATTCATAGGCTCCGTTTATAGATCACTGGTTGCCGATATTTCGGCAGTTGGGTAGCCAGTGTGGAATTCCACTCTTCGCGGTGCGTACCGCCGGTGGGTTCCGGGGAGGTCCATCCATGGACTTGATACTGGTCCGTCTTTTATTTGTTCTTTTTGTTGCGGTTACTTGTTACCTGATCCAACCTTTCGGACTCCCTTCCAACCTGGATGCCGGGGTGGGAGTGCTCATCGGCCTGGTCATCGTGGTCTTCGAGTGGCGGCTGCGCCTCATCAGCCTGAAGCGGTTGATTGGAGCTGCGATCGGGAGCGTGCTTGGCATCATCGGCGCCTACCTGTTCGCCCTGGTGATCCGCAACAGCATTGCGGCGGGCCACACCCAGAGCTTCCTGATGCTGATGGTCATGCTGCTGATGGCCTACGTGGGCCTGATCGTCGGCGCCAACAAGGGTGACCTGCTCAACCTTGCAGCCCTGGGCGGGATCTTTGGTGGGGAGAAGCAGTCGAAGAAGAGCTACAAGATTCTGGACACCAGCGTTATCATCGACGGGCGCATTGCCGACATCGCCGAAACCGGCTTCCTTGACGGCACCATCGTCATCCCGCAGTTCGTTCTGCGCGAGTTGCAACTGGTGGCCGACTCCGCCGATTCCCTCAAGCGCAACCGTGGCCGGCGTGGTCTCGACATCCTGCAGCGGCTGCAGAAAGTCGCCTCGCTGCAAATCCAGATCGTCGAGGACGACTTCCCCACCGTCCGCGAAGTGGACATGAAGCTGATCGAGCTGGCCAAGGTCTACGAAGGCAAGATCGTGACCAACGATTTCAACCTGAACAAAGTGGCACAACTGCAGGGCGTCGAAGTGCTCAACATCAACGAACTGGCAAACTCGCTCAAACCGATCGTACTGCCGGGCGAGATCATGAAGGTCTTCATTCTGAAGGAAGGCAAAGAGTACAACCAGGGGGTTGCCTATCTCGACGACGGCACCATGGTGGTGGTGGATAACGCGCGCAAGATGATCGGCAAGACCATCGATATTTCCGTCACGTCGGTGCTGCAGACCACGGCGGGAAAGATGATCTTCGGCAAGTGGGACGAGCGCGCCGCCCGCACCGAGTCCCGGCCCGCAGTCGTGGTGCCCCCGGTCTCCAGCTCTGATATCAAGAAACCGCAGCCCATCATGGCGGAGAGGCCGATCGAGTAAGCAATTCTCTGTGTGTGGGGCGGGCACTCTTGCCCGCCCCGGGTTCCCATCAGTCCTGCCGCCCGCAGCGATAACTTGAGGGAGAGAGTAAGGCATGAAACGCGTCACCGGCATTGGCGGTATTTTCTTTAAGTCCGAACATCCGGAGCAGCTCTACCAGTGGTACGAAAAATATCTGGGCGTGCAACGGACGTCCGATGGTTCGGGAGCCATGTTCGAATGGCGCGATGCCGAGGACGGCCAGAAGAAAGGCATGACCGTGTGGTCCATCTTTCCTCGCAGCACGAAATACTTCGACCCCAGCCGCTCCGTGTTCATGATCAACTATCGCGTGGATGACCTGGATGCATTGCTGAAGGCACTGAAAGAAGAGGGCGTGGAAATCGACCCGCATCGTGAAGATTACGATTACGGCCGCTTCGCCTGGGTCATGGATCCCGACGGCAACCGCATCGAGCTGTGGGAGCCACCGAAGAAGTGAAACTGAGAACTGAGAACCGGCAACTGCCTTTTCAATTTGAACTCCTCCCCATGCCCTCGTATACTTGACGCCCCCATGAAGGTGATCGTCATCATTCCGGCGGCCGGTCTGGGCACGCGCATGTCCTCCGCCCCCAGCGCAAAAGGCAAGAAGCCCACGGCTTCCAAGCAATTCACCGATCTTGGCGGCACACCCATCCTTATTCATACGCTGCGCAGGTTTGCCGCCAGCCCTGAAATTTCCGAAATCTACGTTGCGCTGCGCAATAACGAAATAGAGGGTTTCCGTGCCCGCCTGGAACAAGAAGGCAAGGATGTCCTGCAGAAAAAGGTGGGCCTGGTCGAAGGCGGCGAGCACCGCCAGCATTCGGTGGCTAACGCGATTGCCGCCGTTTCGGCCGCGCCCGACGACATCGTGCTGGTGCACGACGCCGTCCGCCCCTTCGTGACCGGCGAAATTATTCGCGACGTCATCCAGGCCGCCCAAAAATACGGGGCTGCCATCGCCGGCCTGCCCGCCGTAGATACGGTCAAGCAAGTCGAGCGCACCGCGGAAGGCGCCGTAGTCACCGCGACGATCCCGCGCGAGCGAGTGGTCATGGCGCAGACCCCGCAAGGCTTCCGCTATGATGTGCTCAAGAAGGCCTTCGACGAAGCCACGGCCGACGGTTTCATCGGCAGCGACGAAGCCGCGCTGGTCGAACGCTCCGGACATGAGGTGGCGGTGGTGATGGGCTCGCCACGGAATATCAAGATCACGACACCGGCAGACTTGGAACTCGCCGAGTTCTATCTGGGGAAATGAGAATCAAGCCACGGATCTACACGGATTCGCACGGATCAGTTCAGGTTATACACTGTCTGATATGGACGAGCAGGCTGGCCTGAAGCATTCGGATCTTACGGATAAGATCATTGGCGTGTTCCACGACGTTTACAACGAACTTGGCTACGGGTTTCTCGAATCCGTATACGAAGAGTCGCTCGTGATGGCGTTGCGAGACGCAGGTCTGGCCGTGAGTCGTCAGATTCCTGTTCCAGTCTGGTTTCGTGGCCACAAGGTGGGCGAGTTTCGCGCAGATATACTGGTGGAACACAAGGTGCTCCTGGAACTTAAGAGCGCTCGCGTGCTGGAACGGGCTCATGAAGCTCAGTTGCCGCACTATCTGAAAGCGACTGAAATTGAGGTGGGGTTGCTCTTGAACTTTGGCTCTCGTCCCCAGTTCCGCCGACTCTTGTTGGACAATCAGCGAAAAAAGATCCGTGAAAATCCGTGCGAATCGGTGGCCGGAGTTTCTGCATGAGAATCGGCTACGGGTGGGACTCGCACGAGTTCAAACGCGGCATCCCGCTGAAAATTGGGGGCGTGACCCTGCCCCACAACAAGGGCCTGGGCGGTCACTCTGACGGCGATGTCCTCCTGCACGCCATTACCGACGCGTTGCTGGGTGCCATTGCCGGGCCGGATATTGGTTCACTGTTCCCGCCATCTGACCCGCAGTGGAAAGGCGCCGACTCCGTCGTTTTCCTGCGCGAAGCCTTGAAACGTGTGCAATCCGCTGGCTATGCTGTGGCCAATCTGGATTCAACGCTCATCCTGGTCGAACCCAAGATCGGCCCCCACGCCGCCGCCATCCGCGCACACCTCGCCGAACTGCTGAACGTGCCGCCCGACTGTATTGGCATCAAGGCCAAAACTCCCGAAGGCATGGGCACAGACAACGCGGCCATCGCGCATGTGGCGGTGTTGCTGCGAAAGGTGAGCGCTAAGGGCTCGCGGACGAAGCGGCCAAAAAGCAGCTGACTGAGTGGACGTTGGTTTTCAGTCGTCAATCGAAAATCGACAACCGTAAATTCCCTGCGCTTTGGGTTTCACAATCCCTCGAACTCTCCCACCAGCTTCTCGTGCCGCGCCCGGGCCGCTTCCACCAGCGCCCGGAAAATTGCCCGTGAGGGTTCGTCCTCATCCACCGACCGTTCCGGATGCCACTGCACGGCCAGCACAAAATGGTCGGGGGAGGTACTCTCCAGAGCCTCGATGATTCCATCCTGCGGAGACCGTGCCACCACCCGCAATCCATCGCCGACCACGCCGGCCGCCTGATGGTGGCTGGAATTGACCGGCACCTTGGCTGCTTCCGCGGCACGACCAACGATTTCCGCCAGCTTCGATCCCGGTTCCACCTCGACCGTGTGCGCCACCCTAACCTTGCGTCCGGCGTCGTGGTTGACGGGCGACTCAATATGCTGCAGCAGTGTTCCGGTGCGATACACATTCAGAATCTGCAGACCGTAGCAGATGCCGAGCACCGGCTTGCGCATGTTGTATGCGTCCTGCAGCAGCAACTCGTCCACCGTGTCGCGCCGGGTATCGGCAGCAGCGGTCTCGGCATGTCTGGGCGCATCGTACTTCGCCGGATCCACATCTGCCTTGCTGCCCGGCAACACCACCGCATCACAGCGTTCAATGAGCTTCATCACTTCGCCTGGCGACTGATCCAAGGGGATGCGGACCGGCTCTCCTCCCGCCATCTCGACCGCCCGCTCGTACTGCGGCAGGGATCGCTCGGCATAGGCGGGATCGCCCGAGTGCGGCAGGGGAATGGCTATTCGCGGACGCATGCTGTCAACTCACCCTTTCAATCTCCGCCAGCGCTTTCGCCTGCCGGTAGTGCCTGACTTCCAAACAAACAGCCGAAACCAGCACGATAGCTCCCACCGCTGCAGCGGCCGGCGGCGCGATGTATCTGTACGCCATCGTCACATTGGCGTGCGTGCCGTGCAGCTTCGCCCCAATCACCAGTCCCAGAATTCCCAGCAAGAGGCTCACCGCGAACGCAAGCAGGGTCAGCAGAAAAGTCACCAGCACCACCCGTACCGGGATCCAGTACCACCGAGGCTGGCGGACCTGGGTTGGGGCTCTGGCCATGACCCTTGATTGTAGCGCCGGAGTCGCGCCCCTCATATTCGCGGGTGCGCTAGAATACTTCCCATGTCCCAGGCCGCACCGGCAATCACGCGTCCCCCGGCGGAGGTGGTCCGCCAGTCCCCCGTCTCGCAAGCCCCCAACGGCATCTGCTATGCCATGTCCGGCGAGATCACCATTGCTGAATCCGACCTGGAGCGCATGGTGTCTGCGGTTCCGGATGCTGCCGCCGCCGCTCTGCAACGCAAGGCCTACTACTTCGTTCCGCTCACCGTGAACCAGGGCGAGGAAACCGTGATCGCCGACCGCTACGACGTCGCCCTCAGCGACAACGCCGTCTGCCACCGCAATCTCGACCTCGGCGACTCGCAATGCGTCTTTATCTCCACCCGGTTGATGGACGACAAGTTCTCCGTCGCCTTTGAGTTCTACATCAACGTAGGGCACGCCGTTGTCGAGCGCGCGGGGGTGTCGCAGGCCTTCGCCGACCTGGTCTGGAAGCAGGTGGAAGCCGGAGTTCGCGGCGAAACCTCGCTCGATGCCTGGGAATCCCGCAAGCTGGCGACCGCTCCTGGCGCCGACGCCGAGAAATACAAGAACGAATACTTCGCCGCCACCTTTGCCGACGCCATCTCGATTTACCTGCTGTCGTTGTTCATTGACGTGGACTACTACGATCTCCGCGAGCGCGACTACCCGCTGCTCGCGCCGACGCAGATGGCCGAGCGGTTGCGCAAAGTGGCGGAGCTGTTTCCCACCAACCCGGGGTTCGAGTTCGCGATTTACTACAAGCGGCGAACGTAGACTTCGTCGCCGCGGATTCGCGGGCGAGGGCGCCCGTGCCACACCAACCATCGAAAATCAACAATCTCCTGTGTCCTCCGGGTCCTGTGTGGGTAGAATCAACCCTCCATGCGCGTCACGGTTCGTTCGTTCGCCAAGATCAATCTCGGTCTGTGCATCGGTGGGCTTCGTCCCGACGGCTTTCATGAACTGCGCACCGTGTACCAGACCATCGCCCTGCATGACGTACTCCGGGTGCAGGTGACTCGTGGCAGTGGCATCGAGATCCGTTGCGACGATCCCCGCGTCCCCACCAACGAATCCAACACCTGTTACCGCATTGTGGAGCGGGCGATGGCGGCGCTGAAGGCCCGCGGCCGCGTGGTCATCGAAATCGAAAAGCGGCTGCCGGTCCAGGGTGGACTGGGCGGCGCCTCCGCGAACGCAGTGGTCAGCTTGCTGGCCCTCGAAGCCGGATTGAAGAAGCAACTCCCCGCGCCGGAAAAGTTGCGGATCGCAGCCGAAGTGGGTTCGGACTTGCCTCTATTCTTGGTTGGCGGGACGGTCCTCGGGGCCAGTCGCGGCGAAGAGGTGTACCCGCTCCCCGATCTGCCGGCGATTGCCTGCCTGGTAGCGACACCCGAGATCGGCATCTCCACCCCCAAGGCCTTCGCGGACTGGGATTTGTTGTGTGGCGCGGCCTCCCCCGCCCGCCCAGCGGCCGAGCTGGGTTCGGCCTGGACGGGCGCGGACGCCCGTCCCTCCACCGATCCGACGGCGGCCAAATTGACGGCTTCCGTTCCGTCCGATAGAATGTTGGTGTTCGGCCGCATGGTGGCTGCGTGGCTGAGTGGTTTTTCCCAGCGCAAGCTTAAGTCTGGGCAGGCGTTATCCGGTGTCCCTGTGGGTAAAGCCAGGGGCCGGGCCGAGACCCCGCTTCTCGACCTTGTCCGTACCGGGATCGAAAACGACTTTGAACGAGTCGTCTTTCCTCAGTATCCCGAATTGCGAGACGTGAAGCGTATGCTCGAGCGCGCCGGCGCCTTTTATGCGGCGCTCTCCGGTTCGGGTTCCGCCGTTTACGGATTGTTTGCGTCGCGCGCGACCGCGGTTCGGGCCGCGGCCAGGCTGCGAAAGGACGGGGTTCCGGCACAAGCGACCACCACGCTGAGCAGGCAGCAGTATTGGAAGAGAATTTTCGATTGACGATTTTCGATTGACGATGGAACCCGACTCGGGCTAGTTTTCAATCGATCATCGTAAGTCCTAAATCGTCAATCCAAACTGGGCCGTCGACTAATGGTAGGTCAAGTGCCTTTGGAGCACTTTGTCTAGGTTCGAATCCTAGCGGCCCAGCCAGAAAACCAGCTTTTAGCGGTTAGCTCTTGGCTCCTGGGCTTTTGCTGGCGGAGTCCGAGGCTTCAAGCTAAGAGCTTAAGAGCTAAACCATGGCAACTCTTGCGACAGCGACGGAAAAGAAGGCTCACATGAGCGCCGACGAAAAACCGGAGCGCAAGCCTCAGCGTGGCCGCGTGGACGATAAGTTCAAGATCTTCTGCGGCACGGCCAATGAGGCGCTGGCCGACGAGGTCTGCGCTTTCCTGGGATTGACGCGCGGGCAAGCCTTGGTCACCCGCTTCAAAGACGGCGAAGCCTACATCCAGATCCAGGAGAATGTCCGGGGATGCGATGTCTTTCTCATGCAGCCCACTTGTCATCCGGTGGACCAGCACCTGATGGAGTTGCTGCTGATGATGGATGCGCTCAAGCGCGCTTCCGCCCGGCGCATCACCGCCGTCATTCCGTACTACGGCTATGCCCGCCAGGACCGCAAGGACAGGCCGCGGGTTCCGATTTCTTCCAAGCTGGTGGCCGACCTGCTGACCACTGCGGGCGCCGATCGCGCCCTGGTGGTCGATCTGCACGCGCCGCAGTTGCAGGGTTTTTTCAATATCCCGGTGGATCACCTGTTCGCCTCGCCGGTGCTGGTGGATTACTTCAAGCGGCTGAATCTGCCCAATCTGACGGTGGTCTCGCCCGATGCCGGTGGCGTGGAGCGCGCCCGCTTCTTCGCCAAGAAGATGGACTCCGCGCTGGCCATCGTCGACAAGCGCCGCGTGGAAATGAACATTGCCGAAGTCATGCACGTGATCGGCGACGTCAACGGGCGCACCTGTTTGGTGATCGACGACCTGATCGACACCGCCGGAACACTGGTGAAAACCGCCGGTGCACTCATGCAAGCCGGCGCCACTGCGGTTTATGCCTGCGCTTCGCACCCCGTGCTTTCCGGCCCGGCGGTCGAAAACATCTCGAACTCCTGCATCCAGCAGGTGGTGGTGACTAACACCATCCCACTCACGGATGCAGCCCGGCAAGCGCCGAAGATCAAAGTACTCTCCATCGCTGGATTAATCGGACGCGCCATCCAGTCGATTCACGAAGAAACGTCGGTCAGTAAATTGTTTTTGTAAACAGGAATCAAATTATGGCAACTGCAACTGAAAACAACGTTTTGGAAGCGCAGCCGCGGGCCGCGGGCACCAAGAACGACGCCCGCCGGGTGCGTCGTGACGGCAAAATTCCTGCTGTGCTGTATGGCGCCGGCAAGCCAGCCACGACGGTCAGCCTCGATCCGCGCCAGGTGGCGCGCATTCTGCACTCGCAGACCGGCCACAATACCATTATTGACCTCACCCTCGACGGTGGCGAGCGTACCAAGGCCATGATCGTGGACTGGCAGTACGAACCCATCAAGGGGGCGTTGCTGCACATCGATCTCAAGCGCGTGGCCATGGACCAGAAACTCAGGGTCCAAGTGCCCATCGTGCTCAAGGGCGAAGCCGCCGGCGTAAAGCAGGAAGGCGGCATTCTCGAGCAACTGCTGCGCGAGGTGGAAATCGAGTGTTTGCCGGACGACATCCCCAGCTCGATCGAAGCCGATGTTTCGCACCTGGTGCACGGGATAGTGCTGCGGGTGTCTGACCTGCCGCATGCTGAGAAACTCAAGTTTCTCAGCGATGACAACCGTCCTGTGGCCCACGTGGTCTCGGTGAAGGAAGAAGTCGCGCCCACTCCGGAAGCCGTGGCTGCCGAAGCGGCCGCCGTCCCGGTCGAGCCCGAGGTCATCAAGAAGGGCAAGCAGGAGGTCGAGGGAGAGGAAGGCGCGGCGCCTGCTCCCGAGAAGCCCGAGAAGGCCGAGAAGGCCGAGAAGAAAGAAAAGAAGTGATGGGGTTTGGCGGGCCCTTGGGCAACTTCGCTCCGGCTCAGTTGCTCAGGGCAGGCCAGGAGCTGAGCCCGCCGCCATCATTCTGAGCGGAGCGAAGGATCTGAGGCGTGAAACTGATCGTCGGCCTGGGCAATCCCGGTATCGAATACCAGTTCACGCCCCATAACCTGGGCTTCCTTACCATCGACCGCATTGCCAGTGATCGCGGCGTCGAAGTGAGAAATCGGCAGTGCCGCGCGCTCACAGCCCGCGCCGTGATTGGTTCGGAAACGGTTCTCCTGGCCAAGCCGGAGACCTTCATGAACCTGAGCGGCATGGCGGTGCGCGACCTGGTGGCAAAGCACGACCTCAGGCCGGAAGCCGACCTGATCGTGATTTACGACGAGCTGGATTTGCCGTTGGGGACGCTTCGTATCCGCCAGCGCGGCAGCTCGGCGGGGCACAACGGCATGGAGTCAGTCATCGCTGCCCTGGGTACACAGGAGTTCTTGCGTATCCGGCTGGGCATCGCGCCGGGCCGGAAGATTGCGGATGGGGTGAAGTACGTACTCACGCCGTTTCGCAAGGCGCAGCTCAAGACGGTGACGGAGGCGCTCGATTCCGCCGCCGAAGCAGTGAACGTGATTTTGACCGAAGGCCCAGCCAAGGCCATGAACCGCTTTAACCGCAAGGTTGAAGCGGAAGAGTAGCCACGGATTTGCTGTGATGAATCCGTGCCAGAATTTTGGAGAAACTCAATGAATCGCACTTATGAACTGATGTTCATCGTCCGCCCTGACATGGCGGAAGAGGACCAGGACAAACTGATTTCCACTCTGGAGTCGGCGGTGAGCGCGTCCGGCGGGACCGTGAAAAGCGTCGACCGCATGGGCAAACGACGGCTGGCATACGCGGTCCGCAGGTTCCAGGACGGCCTTTACATGTTGCTCACGGTTGAGGGCAGCGGGGGGCTCATCCACGAACTGGAGCGCCGCTTGAGGGTCACCGAACCGGTGATCAAGTTCCTCACCGTGCGCATTGACGAGGAGCAGAAGCGCCTCGACAAAATCAAGAAAATCCGCGAAGCGCGCCGCAAGGCGCCACCCGCGCCTGCCGAACCGGCTGGCGGTGAAACCGCCGCAGTCACGGCGTAAAAGCAGCCATCAGTCGTCGGCCGTCAGGCTGACGACCGATGACTGACGACTGACGACTAAGTTAAGGAGCATCATGGCTGACGAAACCAGAGCAACCGCAGCACCCGAACCGTCTTCTGGAGGGGATCGTCCTTCGGGCGGAGATCGCCCCTCGGGAGGAGATCGTCCTTCGGGCGGAGATCGTCCCGACCGGGGAGGAGAACGCCGGCCGCCCCGTCCGGGTGGTCCCGGGGGCGGGCGGGAAGGCGGCCGCAAGTATTTCCGGCGCAAGAAAGTTTGCAAGTTTTGCGTGGAGAAAATTGAGGCCATCAACTACAAAGATGTCCGGCTGCTGGCGCAGTTCGTGGCCGAAAGTGGCAAGATCGTGCCGCGGCGCCTGACCGGGGTCTGCACTCCGCACCAGCGGCGCTTGTCCACGGCCATCAAGCAGGCCCGCAACATCGCCCTGCTGCCCTTTGCCGGACGCGCGTCGTAGGAAACCTGGCCACGGATTCGCACCGATCCTCACGGATCTTTTTTGACAGGGAAGACCTATCCGTGAAAATCCGTGTGAAATCCGTGGCCAAGAAAACAATCTTGAACGGAGTCATGCTATGGAAGTCATCCTGAAAGAAGATGTATCCAAGCTGGGATCGCGCGGCGATGTAGTGAAAGTGACCGACGGCTACGGCCGCAACTACCTGCTGCCGCGCAAGCTGGCCATCGAGGCTACCCCGGGCAACAAGGCGGTCATCGAGCAGATGAAGGCTGCCTCGGTGCGCCGCTCGGCCAAGGAGAAGTCTCAGGCGCAGGAACTCGCCAAGCAGTTCGACGGCGTCTCGGTTTCCTTTCAGCGCCGCAGCGGAGAGCACGACCAACTCTTCGGTTCCGTCACCTCCAGTGAGATCGCCGACGCGCTGGCCAAGAAGGGCCTGGACGTGGATCGCCGCAAGATCCAGTTGCACGAATCGCTCAAGACCCTCGGCGAGTTCACCGTGCCCATCAAGCTGCACAAGGACGTGACCGCGCACTTCAAGGTAGTGATTGAGAAGGAAGCCACCGAGTAGGCTGGTAGATCATGTGGGGACGGCCGCCTCGGCCGTCCACGGAGCGGAGCGAGGCCAAGCGAAACGGTGTGTGGTGACAACACCCATCCGACCAGCGCGTACCCTGCGTCCAACCTCTTCATCCCCAAACCCTTACCTCTGGGCTCTCCCAGCAAATTCCCTGCCAAACCCCTATAATTTCTGCTCACGGAACCGTCCTTGCCGCGTCCATAGCTATGCAAGCCGGGAGAACGCATGGCACCCGGCTGTAGAGGGCTAACGAAACCATGCCGGCCGATGTTTGGGCAATACCTTTTGCGGTTGGCGAGTGTTCCCATCCGGACGCGAGACGCGACGCGATGGCCAGAGGCAGCGGTTCCCAGGACCCCACAACGCGGGGCCACATGGCTGGGCAAAGTCTAGGCCGCATTGACGACACAGTGCTGGTTCGGGAAGCGCAGCGTGGCAACCACGCCGCCTTCGAAGAGCTGGTGCGGCACTACGACCAGGCGGTACTCCGGCTGGCCATGCACCTCACCGGATCGGACACCGAGGCTCAGGACATTTACCAGGACGCGTTCCTGAAGGCGTACAAGAGCGTGGGCAACTTCCGCTTCGAGTGCTCCTTCTACACCTGGATCTACCGCATCGTGACCAATCTTTGTCTCGACCACCTGCGCAAGCGCCAGGTGCGAAAAGAAGATGCGCCGGTCGCGGTGGATGCGCAAGGCGAGCAGTACGATGTGCTCGACCAGGTTCCTGACGGGCGGGCCGCTTCGAATCCGGAGCGCGACCTGATGGCCCGCGAGCTGGGCAGCCGCATCAACCGGGCGTTGGAGAAACTTACGCCCCGCGAGCGCATGGTTTTCGAACTGAAGCACTATCACGGGCTCAAGTTGCGGACGGTGGGCGAGATCCTGAATACAACGGAAGAGACGGCCAAGAATACTTTATTCCGCGCTACCCAGAAGTTGCGTGGGGCGCTGGCGGACATGCGATGAGAGAGAGATTCCCCGACAAGGGGGTGCAACTATGAAATGTGAGTGGGTTCAAGAAAACATCATGCTGTACATCTATAACGAGCTGGCCGATGACGCTCGTTATGAACTGGAGCAGCACCTGGGGCGCTGTACCGATTGCGCCGCCGAACTGAAGGCGAGCCGCAAGTTCCACGGGACGATTTCGCAGTTTCCGGTGGACGAGCCTACGCCCAACCTGCTGGCTGCCTCGCGAATGCGGCTTCAGGAAGCACTGGAAACCACCCAGCAAGGCGGCTTCTGGCATCGCTTCGTGTTCGACCCAGCAGCCTGGTTCCACCAGATTCGCTTCTCCCCCGCGCTGGCGGCCGTCATCTTCATTATCGGCTTCGCCGGCGGCATTGGGGCAACCTACAAAATCGTCTCCGGGAACCCAGGGATCAAAGAGACAACTGCTCAGCCCGTACAGTCCTCCATCACCGGCATTCGCTCCATCTCCCAGGACACCGGCAACAATCAGATCAGCATCAAGTACGACACGGTGTCCACCCAGGAAGCGCAGGGTTCGCTCAACGATCAGCGTATTCAGCAGCTGCTGCTGTTCGCCGCGCGCAACAACTACAACTCCGGCGTGCGCATGGATTCCGTGGATCTTCTGACCCAGCAGCCCAACGACACCCACGTTCGGGAGGCGCTGATGTACGCCCTGCGCTACGACTCGAACCCCGGGGTGCGCTTGAAGGCGCTGGATGGTCTGGGTCCTTATGTGAAGAATGACGTGCGGGTTCGCGACGCGGTGCTGGAAGCCCTGGTGAACGACTCCAATCCCGGCGTCCGCACCGAAGCTCTGCGTCTGCTCGAACCGGTACGCGCCGACAGCAGCGTGCGCTTAGTTCTGAAGAAGCTGGCCGAAAGCGATCAGAACCAGTACATCCGGTCGCAGGCCCGCACCGCGTTGGCTCAGTTGCCCGAGATTGATTGATCAGGACTTGTGTAGAGCCGGGTCCCGGAACCCGGGCAGGGTGAGGAAGAAAACGGAAGGTGCATGTTGAAGACGTTCTCCAAATTCGTCGCGGCGTGGTTGCTGCTGTTGCCGCTGGCAACCGCACAACAGACCCGCGTGTACCGCGAAGGGGGCAATTGGGCGCAGGAAGTCACCGGGTCTCTGACCGTGGTGAAGAACCTTCGCGTCAAAGTGGACGTCGGTTCGGTGCGCGTGGAAGGCGGTTCGGAACAGGCCATCCACTACGTCATTCGTGATCGCGCTTATACTTCCTCCGAAGACAAAGCCCGCAAGGAATTCGATTCCTACAAAATCAGCGCGTACGTCAAGGGCGATACCGCCTGGATCGTTGCCGATTGGCACGGGGAGAGCCCGCATCGCTTCTCCGGCGAGTTTTCCATCCACGTCCCGCGCGACATGGATTCGGTCAAGCTGGAAACCGAGGGCGGCAGCGTGAGTACCACCGGGATCTCAGGCCGCGTGGACACGCAGAGCGGGGGCGGCAGCATCCGCCTCGATGACATTGGCGGCATCATCAACGCAGAAACCGGGGGCGGCAGCAT
>JBGPJK010000004.1:0-39489 GCA_041485425.1 Terriglobia bacterium
GCGCCATGATCGGCATGCTGTGCGGTTTTGTTACCGAGCTCTACCTCTGGTTGGGAACACGCGTGCCCTGGACGTGGTGGGTGGCGATTGGGACCGTGGTGACCTTTGCAGTCGGGTATGTGTGGAGTTTGATTCAGGAAAATAGCGCGGCTGTGGATCGAATGTGACAGCCAGCACATGCAGGCGTGCCCCAGAGAGTGCAGGCTTGAGAGCGTGCCTGTGCAGGAATTCCTACAAAACTCCCGTACCGACCTCACGCCTGCCATCATTGGATCAGCGATTCACGTACATCGCCAGTTAGGACCGGGGCTACTGGAATCGGCCTACGAGGCATGTCTGGCTTACGACCTGACAAAACGGGGATTTCGGGTCGAACGCCAGAAGCCAGTCCCCCTGGTCTACGAAGCTGTGAAGTTGGACTGCGGCTTCCGAGCAGACTCGGTGGTCGAAGGTAAGGTCGTAGTGGAATTGAAATGCAAAGAAGCGCTTCATCCCGTCGATGAGGCGCAACTGCTGTCCCATCTTCGCTTGCTGAACATCCCCATTGGGCTGCTGATTAACTTTCACGTGGTCTTGCTGAAGGATGGCATCAAGCAGATGGTCAACAATTATCGTGAGCCGCCGCAGGAGAACCTTTAACCGCAGAGTTCGCGAAGAAAATCCGCAAAGGACGCAAAGAAGGGCGAAAGTTGTTTTTCTTTGCGGACTTTGCGGATTTTCTTTGCGCCCTTTGCGGTCAAGGCTTTTTTCCAAAACGCGTATACTCCACCATCATGCCCACCATGCCCCGCCCCGAACTCGCCCGTGATCTGGGGGTGAGCCAGGCCACGGCGGTGGTCGTAGGCACCATCATCGGTAGCGGGATCTTCCTGGTGCCGGCCGAAATGATGCAGGCGGTAGGCTCCGCCAGGCTGGTTTATCTGGCGTGGCTGGTGGGCGGGTTGCTGTCGTTCTTTGGCGCCCTCACCTACGCCGAGTTGGGCGCGATGAAGCCGCAGGCCGGCGGCGAATATGTTTATGTTCGCGATGCCTACGGTCCGCTGCCCGGATTTCTCTATGCCTGGACGTGGTTTCTCATCGCCAAGCCGGCATCCATCGCCACGGTCACCATCGGCCTGGTTCGCATCCTCGGGACATTTCCGGCTCTTGCATTTTTCTCCAAAGACATCATCACCATTCCGTTTGCCGTGAGCTGCGGGCAGCTCGTCGCCATCGCGGCGACCGTCTTCATTTCTCTTCTCAACTACATCGGAATCAAGAAGGCGGGCGAATTCCAACTGGTGTTCACCCTGCTGAAGGTGGCGATCATCCTGGGAATCGTTTTCATCGGCTTCAGCTACAGCGCGGGCGCCTGGAGCAATTTCGCCGGCAGCTACAGCGCCGCCCAAGGCGGGATTGCGGGCTTCATGGCGGCGCTGGTCGCGTCCCTCTGGGCCTACGACGGCTGGAATGATCTGAACATGGTTGCCGGAGAAGTTCGCCGGCCGGAACGCAACATCCCCATCGCGCTGATCGTGGGCGTGGCCACCGTGGGAGCGCTTTACATGCTGGTCAATGCCGCGGTGCAGTACGTTCTTCCCACGGATGCAATTGCCGCTTCGCCGCGGCCGGCTTCCGATGCCATCGGCCTGGTGCTGGGCAAACTGGGCGCCAGCATTGTCTCCGCGGGCATGGCAATCTCCATGCTGGTCACGCTCAACGGCACCATCATGAGCGGGGCGAGGGTCCCCTTCGCGGTGGCGCGTGACCGCTATTTCTTTTCTGCCCTGGCCGAGGTCCACCCGCGTTTTCACACGCCCTCGATGGCGATCATGGTCCAGGCCATGATCTCCATCGTTTTGCTGCTACTCGGAGGCAACTTTCGCCAGCTCTTCTCGCTCGCCATCTTTGCCGAGTGGCTCTTCTACATGATTGCCGGCAGCACCATCTTCGTATTTCGCCAGCGCAACCCGCAAGCCGAGCGGCCGTACCGCGTGTGGGGATATCCGCTGGTTCCCGCACTGTTCGTGCTGGCTTCCGCAGTGCTGCTCTACTACACCTTTACCGACAATCTCCGCAATTCCGCGCTCGGCAGCCTGGTAATTCTGGCGGGTGTGCCGGTTTTCTACGCCTTTGCCCGGCGGCGCACGAACTCTGAAAGCCAGAACCTGTAATCGCAAAGAACGCGGAGGATTCGCGAAGGGCGCGAAGACGACCAAAGTTGGTTGTTCTTTGCGAACTCTGCTAGCCTTCGCGAACTTTGCGGTTAAGGGCTTTCCTCCGCACCGCTTCGCGAATATCCCGCTTTTCTATCGGTTTTGGGTCCAGGCGGCACGGGAAACATCCCCCGCAAGCCGAGCGTTTGCCTCCCGTTTCGGCCACTTTCCCGCTCCGGTTCCGCTCCCGTTACCAAAGTACACCAGCGGCGGACACGTTTACCCCTGCCCCCTTCTCTCGTAAGTTAAAGGCTCCACCCGCGGCACATTCCCCAGGCTCGGGTCCCCCTTTTGGAGCTTATGCATGGCTACGTCCCGCAACTTTCAGTTAGGGCTCCTGCCGGAGCGCAAGATGGACTGGCGCACCCTGGCCACCAGCTACGGCTTCGAGATCCTTCTGATTCTGCTTCTGCTCAACCTCGGGCTGATCTGGCCGGATCGGCTGCAACTGGCGCGCAAGTATCACGTCACCGAATTGATCCCCATACCGAGCCTGCAGCCAAAAGCGTTCAAGCCGAAGGCTCCTCCGGTTGTGCATGCCAAGCTGCTGCCACCCGCGCCGGTCTTTCCGACCGCAAAGCTGACTGTGCCGCGAGATGTCCGCACCCGTCCGCAGACCGAGGCCGCGCCCCCGAAAGTCGTAGTCAACAATTTCACTCCGGCCGTGCTCAAGCAGGTTTCCGGCGGCGCGCGCCCGGAGTTGGTGGTTCATACCGGAGAATTTGGCAGCTCTGCAACCCCCACCGTCAACGCCCCCGTGCAGAAAGTGCAGACCGGGGGCTTTGGTGATCCCAATGGGGTCCCGGGACAGGGCAAGCCGAACGCCAAGCTGGTGATCGCCAGCCGCGGATCATTTGATCTGCCGCAAGGTCCCGGTCAGGGCAACGGCACCGGGGGAGCGAAAGGAATCAAGGGGACGATCGCCAGCACCGGCTTCGGAAACGGAATCGCGCAACCCGGCCAGGGCGATGGCCGCAGCAACGGCCGAGGTTACGGCGGTGGCGTGCAAAGCAGCGGTTTCAGCGCACAGGAAGTGGCCCCCAGCGCAGCCAGAGCGCAGCGTCCGGTCGACAGCGGACCGCCCACCACACAGGTCGAGATTACCTATAAACCCAACCCGACCTATACCGCGGAAGCGCGGCAACTCAAGCTCGAGGGTGAAATCTTACTGGAAGTGATGTTCGGCGCGAACGGGCAGTTGCACGTCAATCGCGTGGTGCACGGCATGGGGCACGGTCTGGATGAAACCGCCATGGCCGCCGCCAATAAGATTCGCTTCAAACCGGCTCTGCGCAACGGTGTAGCGGTGGATTCAACGGCAATCGTACATGTGGTTTTCCAGTTGGCGTACTGACATTGGCTTACTGACAAAGAGAGGAACCGTGTTATGCGTACTTCGAAATGGATGGTCACCGCTTTCCTGCTGATCACGCTGAGCGCTATGGCGCAGCAGACAGCGGGACAATCGTCTTCCCAGACTCCGGCGGAGCAACCGGCGACGCAGGCGTCGCAATCGGCCACCCCCGCTGCGGCGCAGGGAACCCCGGCTCAGCCGGCCGCGACGCAACCGCAAGCGGCTGCAGCCCAGCCTGCCCCGCCGCAGCCACAAGCTGCATCGCAGCCGCCACAGACGGCGCCCACACCCACAACCATGGACCAGGTCGTGGATCGCACCATCGCGCGCGAGCATGCCCTGATGGAAATGCTCAAGACCCGGACGCCGCTGGTCGAAACCTACCTGCAGAACCTGAAGCCCGACCCGCAACTCGGCCCGGTGCCGAAGGAAGACCACTACTTCCTGGGCCGCCTGGACATGGGTGAAACCGTGGACCGGCGTGACTACCTCTCCAAAGATACGAGCTTCCAGAGCCGCATGCTGGGCGGTTTCAGCAAGCTCTTCAAGTTCGAGTACAAGCCCATGGGGTTCTCCTGGATGATCTTCGCCGACCGCGAGGACTTCGACCGCAGCCACTACGACTTCAAGTATGTGCACCGCGAGTTTCTGGGTGACGTACGCTGCATCGTGTTCGATGTGACCCCCAAGAAAGACGCCGGCAAAGGCCGCTTCCTGGGCCGCATCTGGGTGGAGGATCAGGACTACAACATCGTGCGCCTGAATGGGACGTACGCCCCCCGCCCCAAGAACGCCTACTTCTTCCACATGGATAGCTGGCGCTTGAACCTGATTCCGGGCTACTGGGTTCCCGCCTACATCTACAGCGAAGAAGGCGACTTCAGCTACGGCGCCAAGGACAAGATGGCGTTCAAGGCGCAGAGCCGCATCTGGGGTTATGACCTGAAGAAGAACGGCAAGGAAGACGAGCTCACGCAAATCACTGTCGATTCGACGGTGAAGGACGAGAGCGCCGCCGCGGCCGATGCTTCTCCGCTGCAGGCACAGCGTGAGTGGCAGCAGCAGGCCGAAGATAACGTGGTCGACCGCCTGCAGAATGCCGGCTTGCTGGCTCCCGAAGGGGAAGTCGATAAGATCCTGATGACCGTAGTCAGCAACCTGGAAGTCACCAACAACATCGAACTGCCCCGCCCGATTCGCACCCGGGTGATGCTGACCTCTCCGCTGGAGACCTTCAGCGTGGGCAACACCATCATTGTCAGCCGCGGCTTGATCGACGTGCTGCCCGACGAGGCCAGCCTCGCCATGGTGCTCTCCCACGAACTGGCGCACATCGTCCTGGGACACAACCTGGGCAGCAAGTTCGCCTTCAACGATCGCATGCTCTTCTCCGACGAATCGACGTACTCGAACTTCGGGTTCCGGCACGTGCCCGAGGAAGAAGCCGCCGCCGACAAGAAAGCCATGGAGATGCTGAAGAACTCGCCCTACAGCCAGAAGCTGGATACGGCGGGATTGTTCCTGAAGGAACTGGCCACGCGGGCGCCGCAGCTTTCCGCGCTGCTGACCGCGCACCTGGGCAACAACTTCACCGACAGCAAGGGACAGATCGACCGTTTGCCAATCCTGATGACCTCGGCTCCGGCTCTGGACCCGAACAAACTGGACCAGATCGCGGCCCTGCCTCTGGGCGGACGCGTGAAGCTCAACCCCTGGACGAACCAGGTCGAACTGATCAAGACCACGCCGGTGGCCATCACCTCCGCGCGCGACAAGATGCCGTTTGAAGTGACGCCCTTCTTCCCGCGGCTCACCCGCATTACCAGCGGCGGAAACACGGGCAATCCTACAACCGCAGCCAACACGGCTCCTGCCAACTAGCGGGAACCCTTAAACCACAAGTTGCAGTAAGCGAAGCCGGGACCGGAAGCAATTCCGGAGTTCCGGCTTTCGTACTTGCGGAGAAGATTGGCCTCCCCACTGCCATGCGTTTTCTCCGCTGCCTCCGCGTCCCCTCCGCGATCTCTGCGGTTTAAGGTTTGGGTTTGACCTTCCCCGGCAGCCCCGCCGGATTCTCGTGGGTGCGTTCGCGGAAGCTGCCTTTCATCCCGCTGGCGAGGGCTATGCTCGATTCACCAAATTTGTCGCGCAGTCGATCGGCCGCGGAGAGTGCCTGCTTCCAGCGCTCCCGCCGCGCACCTTCCAGCAGGTCTCCCTGATCCGGCTGCTCCTCAAAAGAAGATGCATGCACACCCAGCAAGCGCACTTCCGACCCCTTGCGCCAGTTCTTGCGAAATAGTGCCCGCGCCTGTTCGAAGATTTCGGTGTCGAGTTGGGTGGAAGCGGGCAACGTGCGCGCCCGCGTGATGGTAGTGAAGTCCTGGTAGCGTAGCTTGAGTTGAATGGTGCGGGCGTGCAGTCCGCTCTCGCGCAAGCGCCGGCCCACCATCTCAGATAATCGCATCAGCGTAGATTCGATCTGCTCGGCGTCAGCCGTATCTTCGTTATAGGTGTGCTCGTGGCTGATGGACTTGGGATCAGTGTCGGCGCCCACCTCGCTGTCGAACCACCCGCCGGCATCCTCGCCACGCGCTTTGCCGGCTAGCGCCAGCCCCCACTTGCCAAAGCGTTCTTCGAGGAAGGAATCCTGGAAGCGCGCCAGATCGCCCACTTGGCGGATGCCGAGCGCATTCAGGTTCTGCTCGGTGACTTGGCCGACGCCCGGAATATCGCGCACGTCCAGCGGCGCCAGGAATCTTGCCTCCTGTCCGGGTACAACCCAGAGCACTCCATTGGGCTTGGCCTTGGCCGAAGAAACTTTGGCAATCAACCGCGAGATCCCGATGCCGATGGAGCAGTTGAGTTGCGTCTCCGTTTTCATCTTCTGATGCAGGCTGTGGGCGGCGCGCAGCGGCGGACCATGCAGGCGCTCGGTGCCGGTCATGTCGAGATAAGCTTCATCAATCGACGCCATCTCGACCCGCGGTGAAAACCAGGTAAGCACTCGGTGGGCTTTCTCGGAATATTCGCGATATCGCTCCGGGTGGCCGTCCACAAAAATCGCATGCGGACAGAGTTTGGCCGCCGTGCGCAGCGGCATGGCCGAGTGCACACCGAATTTGCGCGCCTCATACGAGGCCGCCGACACCACGCCACGTTCGTTCCGCTGTCCCCCTACCACCACCGCCTTGCCTTTCAAGGCTGGCTCAAACAACTCTTCCACTGAGACAAAGAACGCGTCCATGTCAACGTGGAAGATGGTTTTGGGAAACGGAGCCATGGTGAAATCAAGGCAATGCCTGGGATTTTAGCAGCCTTCAAGCCGGTGGTTCCGTCGGCGGGCAAGGGTTCCCATATGGGGAGCCGTACTGGATCGGGAATGCGTCACCCAAGTCTTGGTCGATTGACCTTGCGAAATGCTAGCTTCTCTCCCCAATCCGGTGTATTCGGGTAGCTGTACGTGGAGGTGAACTGTCTGCTCCCGTAGACACTTGCCTGCACGAGGGAACAGCGGCGTGCGCTCGGGCCGCCAGTGTTTCCCCCACTTCGCTCTGCCGGCATGCCACCGTCACCTCCCGGGAGATCTCACATGCGGAAAGCCTTGCTAGCTTCTGTGGTACTTACCTTATTAGCGCTGCTGTGCGTGAGCTGCGACAACGGCACACGCGCGGTCGTGCCCACTGTCAATGCTAATACATTCACCTTCATTCGCGAGTTAGCAGGAGGAGGAAGCGCGGCTTCGGCACACCGCCAACTCCAAGCCTGGACCGTCCGCAGCCACGGTCAAAAGGCGCTCAAAATGCACCGAGGCACCGGGTTGGCGCCCTGGGACATCACCGTCGACCCCGGCACCGATTCCGTGGTCCTGATGCAGAACGATGGCACGAACGAAAGGGTAATTGCTAACCAGGCCGGTGTGTTCTGGAGTGCGCAGCTGGCGTCTAAGGCAAAGAAGGGAGTGTTCGTCGCCGAGGTGTCGGGCTACCAGCAAGTCTTTGTCGTTGGGTTGACGGACCTCAACAATCTCGTAATCACTCCACTCACCACCGATTCCGAAAATCATGGTTATCCTCAGCTTTCGAAAGATGGCACTCAAGTAGTCTTCATGAAATACGTGGACGTCGGCGAGAGCAGCATTGTCCAGACAGTGGTCATGAGTGCTTCCGGCGGAACGGAAACCGTGATCTCCACGCCGAAAATGTGGACGTACGCACCCGCCTTCACCCCCGATGGCAAAATCATCTTCACCAACGACTATACCGGTCAGATCCATATGATGAACGTCGACGGTAGCGGGATGGAAACCATCACTGCCTCCGAAGGGACATGCTGGGATTACTTCCCGTCGGTCTCCCTCGATGGCTTGACCGTCACTTTTAGTCGCTACGACGAGTATGGCAGCGCGGGCGATAACATTTACACCCAGAAATTGGATGGCACGAATCTCCAGAAGCTCACGACTGATGGCAAGAGTTGGGATCCGTTGTATGTGAATAACAAGATCGTCTTCGTCTCATGGCGTGACGAGGCGAATGGTGACGAGATTTACAGCATGAGCCTGGATGGAACAGCCCAGACACGGCTGACCACCAACGATGCGAATGAATATTTCTGGTATGACTGAATACTCCGAGGCCAGCAGTTTGGCCAGAAGCCGCCTAAGGTTCCGGCATTCTGGCCGGTGAAGCCCTTAAACCGCAGAGTTCGCGGAGGTTACAGAGGGAAGTTCCCTGGGAACAAGCGACTGTTCTCCGCCTCCTCTGCGGCCTGGTTCAGCGTCCTCTGCGGTTTAAGATTTTGTAGTTGGTTGAGCTGGGGACTACGCCGCCCCCGCCGCGCGCGCCTGCCGCACCCGCTCGTAAATCCGCACATACTCCTTGGCTGACGCGTTCCAGGAAAAATCCCTGGCCATGCCGTTGCGCATCAGCATCTGCCAGGAACCCCGGTCGCGGAAGGCCTGCAGCGCCTGCTTGATGGTGAGCAAGAGTGCTTCGCCGCTGTACTCGCTGAACTTGAAGCCGGTTCCTTTGCCGGTGCGTGCGTCCCAGGGCTCGATGGTATCGTCCAGACCGCCGGTGGCCCGCACGATCGGCACCGTACCATATTTCAGGCTGTAAATCTGGTTCAGGCCGCAGGGCTCGTACTTGGAGGGCATCAGGAACATATCGCTCCCGGCTTCGATCTTGTGCGCCACCGCATTGTCGTAAGCCACTTTGACCGCGATCTTCTGGGGAAACTGTTTTTGCAGGCGTAGAAACATCTCCTCATATTGTTTGTCGCCGTTTCCCAGGGCAACCACGATCATCTCCTCGCGTGCCAGGCGGTCCATAATCTGCGCGATCAGGTCGAATCCCTTCTGCGCCGCAAAACGCGACACGATGCCAATCACCGGCAGGCGCAGGTCGGCATGGCTCACCCCGAAGGCGGCCAGCAGGTCCTCTTTGCACTTGGCCTTTCCGCTCAGATCCTCGGGGGAGTACTTGGCCACGGTGAACTTGTCGGTCCGCGGGCTCCATTCGTCGTAGTCCACTCCGTTGAGAATGCCGCTGACGGTCGCGGCCCGGTCCCGCAACACCCCTTCCAGACCGAAACCGAATTCCGTGGTCTGGATTTCCTGGCTGTACTTGCGGCTTACCGTGGTGATGAAATCCGAATACACCAGCGCACCTTTGAGGAAGTTCACATTGCCGAAAAATTCCATCTTGGAGATGGTGAACAAGTCCCAGGGCAGGGTGAGCAGCGGCAGAGTGTCGGGCGGAAACAGGCCCTGGTATCCCATGTTGTGGATGGTGAATACCGTGGCCACGTCGCGCAAGGCCGGGTCTTCGTCGTATTGTGTACGCAGCAGGATCGGCACCAGCGCCGACTGCCAGTCGTGACAGTGGAACACATGTGGTACGCCCAGAATTTTGGAGGCTTCCAGCACCGCCCGCGAGAACAGCGCGAATCGCTCGGCGTTGTCCGGATAATCTCCCGCAGAGGTACCGTAAAGAGCCTCGCGGTCGAAGTACGGCGGATACTCCACAAAGTAGAAGCGCACCCCGGAAGGGTGGCTGCCCCCGCTGACCACCGAACAGAAACGGTAGCGATCATCGAACGGCACGGTGATGCTGCGCACCACCGTCTGCGGGTCGGGGAGCTTGGTTTGGCGGTAGCGCGGCAGGTAAACACTGACCTGGTGGCCGCTGGACGCTAGCGCCCGCGGCAACGCACCCACTACGTCCGCCAGTCCCCCGGTCTTGGAAAACGGCACACATTCTGAGGCCACAAAAGCAATATGCATGAAAACTAACCCTCCAAAGTACGAGCTTTGCTCCGGCGCACGCTATCATAGGGAGGTGCCCCTTACCGCACACCACTCCTGCGCAGCAGCTCTCGGGATGAACTTGTCAGTCTAAATGCCGGGAAGAAAGAGGGTCAACGTGCCAAAGGTCTCTACCTCGCGTCCCAGCCGCCGGCCCAAGCTCGGCCAGCACTATCTGGTCGACGACTCGGCGGCCCTGCGCATCATCGATGCCCTGGGAGACATCTCGCAAAGCACGGTCCTGGAAATCGGGGCCGGCCGCGGCGCGCTCACTTCCCTGCTGGCCCGCCGCGCCCGCCGGCTTATCGCCATCGAACTCGATCGCGTTCTGGCCGCACAATTGCGGATGCATTTCTCCCTGACGCCCAATGTCGAGATCATCGAGGGCGACATCCTCGCCATCGATTTTCAGACTCTCTTCGGACCCAAGCCCGGAAGCACACGCCCGGGAATCGATCTCACGCCCGAGCCGGTGCGCGTCGTCGGCAATCTTCCTTACTACATCACCTCCGACATCCTGTTGCGTTTGTTTGAATACCGGCAGCACTTCGCAATCATCGTTCTCATGGTGCAGCGCGAAGTGGCCGACCGGCTGGCGGCGCCGCCGGGGGGGAGCGACTACGGCCTTCTGTCCGCGACGGCTCAACTCTATTCCAGGGTCGACAAAATGTTCACCCTTCCGCCGGCTGCGTTTTCCCCGCCACCCAAGGTGCAATCGACGGTCGTCCGGCTCACCCTCGCACCGCGGGTGGAGAGCTTGCGCGTGCCCGAGCAGGATTTCGTAAACTTTCTCAGGTTGTCATTCGGTCAGAAGCGGAAAACCCTTTGGAATAACCTGAAATCGCAGTACCCTCCGGAAGCCTTGCGCAGCGCGCTGGAGAAATCGGGACTGCAACCCAACCTGCGCGCCGAAGCCTTGTCCCTGGAGAAAAGCGCGGCCCTGTTCCGCGCATTATCGGCGGCCAACCCGGGCGAGTGATCCCGTTGAGTTCGGTTCACCGCTTCGGAAACGAGGTGTCTCATGGCAACGACGGTTCGCCCTCCGGCAGTCGCCGGACGCTTCTATCCACAACGCCGCGAGACCTTGCTGGCCGACGTGCAGTCCTACCTGTCGCCCCGGGAAAAAGCGGTTTCCGCACTGGGCTGCGTGGTGCCGCATGCCGGCTACATGTACTCCGGACACGTTGCCGGCGCGGTTTTTGCCCGACTGGATGTCCCCCCGCGCTGCATCCTGATGTGTCCCAACCACACCGGCATGGGACATCCGCTCTCCATCATGAGCGAGGGCGCGTGGGAGACCCCGCTGGGCCAGGTGCCCATCGATTCCAGGCTGGCGGACGCGCTCAAGCAACAATTCCCGCTCCTGACCGAGGACCGGGAGGCACACCGCAGCGAACATGCGGTCGAGGTGCAGTTGCCCTTCCTGCAGGCGCGCAGGCCACACTTCACCTTTGTGCCCATCGCGCTGGGCACAGGCCAGTTCGAGATTCTGCAGGCGCTGGGCGAAGCGATTGCCGGCCTGGTCGAAGTCCAGGACGAACGCGTGCTCATCATCGCCTCCAGCGACATGAACCATTATGAGAATGACAAAGTAACCCGGGAGAAGGATCACAAAGCCATCGACCGTATCCTCGCGCTCGATGCCCGCGGACTGTTTGACGTGGTGGTGAAGGAAGACATCAGCATGTGCGGCTTCGGTCCCACGGTCGCCATGCTCACCGCCGCCGTGCAACTGGGCGCCACCCGCGCCGAACTGGTCCGCTACGCCACCTCCGGCGATGTCTCCGGCGATCGCAGCATGGTAGTGGGATATGCGGGAGTCCTGGTGCGGTAAGATTCAGTAGCGTCGGCGCCTGTCCTGAGCGAAGTCGAAGGATCCCGCCGACTGTCGTGGGGGCGTCCCGCCCCCACATCTTCTGGCCACTGATTGTTGCACGTGAGCCGGGCTGTGGAAGGCAGTGCACCCGGCTCGTGGGCGCTGTTGAACCACCTACGCAGTCCCGAAACCCCGCAGATGAATCACCTGTCCCTGTGGCTTGCCGTTGTCCAGGATCGTGACCGTGCCGGTGCGCAAGCCCGGGGCGCGCGGTCCAAACTGGACTGTGATCGTGCAGCTCGCCTGGATGGCGACTTGGCCTCCGCAATCATTCTTCGTGAGAAAGTCGCCGCTTACCGTGATGCTGGAGATGATCAGGGTCGAGTAGCCGGTGTTGGTGAAGGTGACTTTCTTGGGTGAACTGAGTTGGCCGACCTGGACGCCGCCGAACCGGAGGCCAGTCGCGGACAGAGTCCCCACCGGGGCGTTGCCGGCATTCAATAGGGCGCTGACATTGTTAGTCCCGCTGTTAGCCGCTGCGATGTCGATCTGGCCGTCGCCATTAAAGTCGCCGACTGCGATCGAACTGGGTTCCCAAGCCGTGGAGTAGGTCGAGGCGGCAGGGTAGAAGGTGCCATCGCCCTTGCCGAGCAGGACCGACACCGACGCACCGAAGCTGCCTCCCGCCACGTCCATATTGCCGTCATTGTTGAAGTCGGCCAAAGCGAGCGCCTCGGCGCTGAAAAGGCCGGAGCCGTAGCTAACCGCCGCTTGCAGGGTACCATCGCCGTTGCCTAGAAGAACCCTGATGGATTCAGGCCCGGGCGCGGCGCTTCCAACCACGACGTCCAGTTTCCCGTCATGATTAAGGTCGGCCAGCGCGACGGAATAGGGGGACTCGGCGGCATACTCCACCGCCGGCTGAAATGTGCCGTCGCCATTGCCCAGCAACACACTGATGTTAGTTCCGAAGCCCTCATTCCAGTTGGCCACCACCAAGTCGGCCCGCCCGTCACCGTCGAGGTCGCCAACGGCAAGGGTTGCGGAAGCCGCTCCGGCGCAACTGGTGAGCGGCTCTCCGAACGTACCATCGCCATTGCCCAGCACAACACTCACCGGGGAAGACGACGGCGGAAAGCATCCACTTCCCCCAATGACTGCCAAGTCAGGCTTGCCGTCGTTGTTGAAGTCTCCTACGGCAAGAAACCCGGGACCCAAGCCTGCGTCCGAGTCGGCCCCCGGTTGAAAGCTCCCGTCTCCGTTCCCCAGCAGCATTGTTATGGCGCCCCCATAGAGGTTCGCCACTGCTATGTCGAGCTTGCCATCGCCGTTGAAGTCCGCCACCGCGACCGACTCGACGAACGAACTGGCAGCATAGTCCACCGCAGGCTGGAAGGTGCCGTCGCCGTTTGCCAGCAGTACACTAACGCTGCCGGGGGTGTGGCAGAAGGTGTCGCCGCAAAGGTTGCCTACGACTAAGTCGAGGGCTCCATCCCCATTCAGGTCGCCGGTCTGGACAGAGGCCGGAGTGAGGCCCACCGCGTAATTCTTCGCTTTGGCGAATTCACCCGCGTCCGCTGTGCCGCACAGGGCGGTTAACAGAAAGAGCAGCAACAACAAGCGCGCTCGTTTGGGCATAAGGTATCTCCAAGTCGAACTACTGCAACTGCAGACCCACCCGCATGTTTGCTAAGGTTTCGCTGGCTTGCGTTGTGACCCGGATGGACAGGGTGCTACCAGCGGCAATGGTCGCGGTGCGGGTCGGGTCATTGCAAGTGGTTAGGGTGTTGCCGATGGTGCATGTGATGCTGGTAGCCGAACCGTTTACAAAGACGGTGGTTGCGCCACTTGACGCGTTAACACCCGTCACACCCACCTTGACGTAAAGGTTCTTGAGCGTGCCGCCGAATGGGACCGGGGTCTCTACTCCGTTAACACCCGTACAGGCCGTGACACCAGCTCCAGGGAACAACCAGACCGTGTTGGAGTTCGCGAATGTACCGGCGCATGAGAAAAGCAGCGCAGTGCCAGTCTCGAGGTCAGTCGTGCTGCCATCCGGCCTTATGACCGTCAAGTCGTTGCTGGAGCCAGAGTCGGAGTAGAGCCTGCGGCCACTGGCGGGATTGGTGCTGGGCTTTGCTTTTGGGGTCGAAAATGTCAGGTCGGTGGAAATCTGGGAACCAATCTGCACATTTCCAGTTGCGCCGCCAGCGTAATCGCTGTTCGTCAGCAGCAGGGCGGTTGACAGAGGGCCGGCCGCGCCGCTGGTGTTTGTCAGTTGAGTCGTATTGCTCGTAGAGAGTGTGCCAAGTATCTTCGTTCTGGTCACGTTTGAGCTGTTCAGATCGAGGCCAACGCTGTTATTTGTAATGCTCCCCGTGATGATGGTGTCGAAGGCAAAGCCCTTGAGCTGGATCCCAGTGCTGAAGTTGTTCACGGAACCGCCGACGACGTTGCCGCCACCTTTGCCGGACTAGGAGTCGAGCACGAATCCACTTCCGACCTTGGTACCAAGCGTCTGCTCGGCGACGCCATACCACTGCAGGACGTTAAGATTCTTGCCCGACACGCCGGTGGCGCAGTTCAGGATGTGAGTGCCGAAGACCCCCCACTCACCCGCCGCCACGGCGCCGCTGGCAAAGTTTGTCACACCCAGGTCCATGCCGATGCTGCCCGAGATTTGGGAAGCACCGGAAAGGTCCTCGCAACCTACATTGCCGCCATAGAAGTTGATCTCGGACGTGTTGAGGTTGGTCTGGATTGGGAACTTCGTATTGGCAATAGACGGATTAACGACGACCCCAAACTGAGTAAATGCGGTCCCACCCGCGCTCATGCCGCCGTCAAACAGTATCCCGTAGCCGTTAGTGATCCTTTGCACCCGCACGTTGGTCAGGTTGAAGTCATTGGTGTTGAGCAGGCGGATGCCGCCCGTCACCATAGTCGACACAGCTGTGTTCGCGCCCGGAAGGCTTACATCCTTGAAACCCAAGTCCTGAATGAGAAGGCCTGAATGATAGAGCGTCGGATTAGCGTTAAAGGTGTCCCCAACAGTGAGCATTACAATGCTCTGATCCGTGATGATCGTGGAACAATTGGCAGATGCATTCGCCGTTGGGGTCCCGGGGTCGCCCGGAGCTCCACATTCCCCGACGAGCTTCACACCCGGAACCAGATTGGGAGCTGGGGACGGAAAGGGATTCACCCCGATGGCTAGACCGGTACTAATGTAGTAGTTCCCCGTTCCCCCGTACGGGAAGTACAGAGTCGCACCGCCTACAAGACTGGGGCTGCTGCTACTGACTTTGACGGCGTTGATGGCATTTTGAATCGGCCGGTAATTGTCCGTAGACCAGCGCGCGGTCACCGTCGTGGCCGTCGCGGTCCCATTCTGGATCTGAACCTGCGTGGCCGAATTATAGTTCTGAATTACGCCAAAGGAGAGCTGGGTCCCGCTGCTGTCGTACAGGGTCACAGACTTCCCTGCGTCTGTTGGAAGGAACGGGCCGCTTGAGCAATTGAGTAGCCTGGAACCGGCGCCCGTGGTGTTGCAACCTGCCAAGATCTGCGAGTCTGCCTTCGCCCCGTAGGCGGTTACGTCAATCCAAGGCGCCGGGCCAGTAATGGAGACGCCGTTCACGCTCTGGGCTGACGACAGCAAGGGCACCGCCAGCACGCATAAGCAGAGAGAGAGAGAGAGAGAGAGAGACGCGGATTAAGGGTCACGTTTCCGGTTGCACACATGGACAAGGCTCCTTCGACCTGCTTGCATGAAAGGGCCGGGAAAGACCTCACAGGGGTCACTACTGAACTCGGTCAAACGAGGGGAAGGTGAGCTGTCCCGAGTTAAGTGCGGCAATACTGCACCCATGGGCCGTTGCCTGTCAAGATGAAACATTTTGAACTCTGCACCCCCATACAAAACGGTTTTCACTTCCCTGTCCGGTTACAGGGTGCGAAGCTTCGCGACAGCTATCCCCGGACAACCTCGCCAGCCTCCACGGTCGAGAACTCGGCCACCTTTGCCCTGATTTGGTCGCGCACCCTGCGGAACACTGCCAGCCGCGCCTCTCTCGACCCCCGCGCCTCAGCGGGATCGTCAAACCCCCAGTGCAGCCGCTGTGCTGGACCGGGGAAGATCGGACAACGCTCTCTGGCGTGGTTGCAAACCGTGATGACGTAGGGGAAATGCTTCCCCAGATATTCCGCGGCGCTCTTGGAACGATGTCCTGAGATGTCGATCCCAATCTCCGCCATGACTTCAATCGCCATCGGGTTCACGGTCGTCGGGTGGATGCCGGCGCTGCATGCCTCAAATCGATCGCCGGCCAGATAGCGGAGAAAGCCTTCCGCCATCTGACTGCGACAGGAGTTCCCAGTGCAAAGAAACAGGATTTTAGGTTTGGATGCAGCCATAGCTCTCCTTACACGCAGGCGGTCGCGACTTGCCCCGGCTTCTTGAAGTAGCGCCCCTGGAAATAAATGGATACGTTGACCAGTCCGATCAATGCCGGGACTTCAACCAAGGGGCCGATGACAGCGGCAAAGGCGGCGCCCGAGTTAATGCCGAATACCGCAATGGCTACCGCAATGGCCAACTCGAAGTTGTTGCTGGCGGCAGTGAACGCCAGGGTGGCGGTCTGCGAGTAGTCGGCTCCAAGCTTCCGGCCCATATAGAACGAGACCAGAAACATCAGAACAAAGTAGATCAGCAGCGGGACCGCAATCCGAACCACGTCCAGCGGAAGCCGGACGATGTAATCGCCCTTCAGCGAGAACATCACAATGATGGTGAACAAGAGTGCGCCCAGGGTGATGGGGCTGATGCGGGGAATGAACCGCGTCTCATACCACGCTCTTCCCCGCATTCTGACCAAGGAGTACCGGGTCAGGACACCTGCCGCGAAGGGTATCCCAAGGTAAACTGCAACACTCTTGGCCACCTCCGCAATGGACACGGACACTTCCGTCCCTCTCAAACCAAAAGCGGTTGGCAGTATTGTGATGAACAGCCATGCATAAACCGAATAGAACAGGACCTGGAACACCGAGTTCAGCGCGACCAGGCCCGCCGCATACTCCGTATCGCCCTTGGCCAACTCGTTCCACACAATCACCATCGCGATACATCGGGCCAGACCGACCAGAATCAAGCCCGCCATGTAGCTCGGGTAATTCCGCAGGAACACGATCGCCAGAACAAACATGAGAACCGGTCCAATCACCCAGTTCTGGACCAGGGAAAGGGCCAGCACTCTGCGATTCCTGAAGACTTCCGGCATCTTCTCGTAGCGCACCTTGGCGAGCGGTGGGTACATCATCAGGATCAGGCCGACCGCGATCGGGATCGATGTGGTTCCGACGGCGAAGTAGTTGAGGAAAGTCACGGTCCCCGGCAAGAAGTGTCCCAGCGAAACGCCGAACAACATGGCGGCGAATATCCACAAGGTGAGATAGCGGTCGAGAAAACCAAGACGCGTCGTGAGGCCCACGTCAATTCACCTCGACGCCAATGCGCACGGGAGCAGGCGCGTTCTGCAAGCGCACGAATTTCGTTGGGGCACAGCAAGCCTTCTGCAGAACCGTCAGGTCGCGTTGCATCTGGGAGTCCTCCGCCAGGCTTGCCATGACCTGCTTCAGCACGCTGGCAGCCGCCACGCTCTTGGGAGCCACGATCCGGTAATGCATCCAGTAGCCCTCACGCCGGGCCGCGACCATGCCCGATTTACGCAGATAAGCCAGATGCCGGGAAACCTTCGGCTGCGTCGTCTTCAGCACTTCCACGAAGTAGCAGACACAGACTTCCTGGTCTCGCATCAGGTTCAGCAGACGAAGCCGGGTCCGGTCTGCCAACCCCTTCAGTAGCTTTTCCAGTTCCACTCCGTTCGCCTCCACCATATTCGCCTTGACAGATATGAAGTATAACACCATATTCGTCTGGACGCATATTGATAGACAGCGCTACGGCGAGGAGCAACCCCGGGTGCAGGTCACGCGACTATCGCATTGATCCGCAGAGAACAGGTTTGATTTTTGGTCTCTTCAGTCCACGGCTTGCCATCTGCGCCAGCAACCGTAGCGGTCTTGTGACCGCGGGAAGCGCAGATTTCTTAGATACTTAGGCAAATTCTTGCGCACGACGGCCACGGATACCCAGCACACCTCTACCCCTTAGACTTGATTTTTAAGTTACTTACAAGGCTTTCCCAGATTGGTAACCCAACTGCACCCGTCCAAGCAATTCATGGGTGAGTTCGCTTACAACGCATGCTGGCTCCTGTTGGCTATCCCGCCATCCATAGTATGGCTGCGCGGGTACCCCGCCGGTGCAGGAAGACGGCGGCGCCTGCGGGTGGGCCTGCTGGCGGCGTTGGGAGTGCTCGGATTCGTCTTTTCGGCGCTTACCCCCGATGACGATCTCGTCCAGCAGGAGTTTACCCAGAGTCAAAAGTCTTCCTTGCAATCGCCCTCCAGGGACGCAAGAACTGATCTGGGCGCCCGCATCTCTTCAGTTTATCTACTTTCCACCGCAGCTCTTCGAACTCCTGGCCGCCATGTAGTAGAACGTGTTTCGATCTGCCAGGAAGAGTCTGCCGAGGCAGTCTTTGCTCACGCCCCGTGCGATCGTTCCCCTCCCCTCAGCCTTACCTTCTCCTAGCCCGTAATCCGTACAGCTTCTTGCCCGCCGTGAATCGGCCAAAAGGTGCGCCCCTTAAAAGGTGATGGCCACCTCGGGCCGATCGGCTGGTTGGAAGCGACTTGCGGATTGGCGGTATGCGCAACCGCCTCAGCCTTTCCCGGCTATACGCACGTTTGCGGTAAACAAAATTTGGAGAAAGTGACCCTGACTATGAACTTCTCAGTTCCTGACTTCGACGTGGGCATTATCGGAGGCGGCCCCGCCGGTTCGAGCATGGCGGCTTACCTGGCGAAAGCCGGCATCAACTGCGTGGTGTTCGAACGCGAAATTTTTCCTCGACCGCACGTTGGCGAGTCCCTGGTTCCATCCTCGACCAGGGTGTTCAAAGAACTGGGGTTCCTGCAAAAGATGGAGGAAGCCAAGTTCCCCTACAAATACGGCGCGGTCTGGACTTCGAGCGGTAGCACCAAGTCCTACAAACATGACTTGGAGGGGCTCACCGCCGACAGCAAGGCGGACATTCGTTTCGCAGAGCGGGACCAGCCCGGGGTCGACCAGATCCACACCTATCACGTGGACCGCGGCATTTTCGACAACATGCTGTTGCATCACGCCAACGGGTTCGGCGCCAAGGTCTACGAGGGCGTCGCAGTCCAGGGCGTGGACTTCTCCGAAACCCCGTATGCGGCGATCAAGTACAGCATCGGCAAGAAGGAGTGCACTACCACCGTACGCATGGTGGTGGACGCCAGCGGCCGGCGAACCACCGTCGGCAACCAGTTGAAATGGCGCATCAAGGATCCGGTGTTTGATCAGTACGCCATTCACACCTGGTTCGAGGGCTATGACCGCCGGGCGATGGCCTACAAAGATAATCTGACCAATTACATCTACGTGCACTTCCTGCCAATTAGCAACAGTTGGATTTGGCAGATCCCCATCACCGAGTCGGTCACCAGCATCGGTGTGGTCACCCAGAAGAAGAACTTCGCGGCACGGAAAGAATCGCGAGAGCAATTCTTCTGGGACTGCGTGGCCAGCCGCCCCGACCTGTGCGCCGGACTGAAGGCCGCGCAGCAGGTTCGCCCCTTCCGCGAAGAAGGCGACTACAGCTATGCCATGAAGCAACTTGCCGGCGACCGCCTGGTTTTGACGGGCGACGCGGGCCGCTTCGTGGACCCGATCTTCTCCACCGGAGTCAGCATCGCGCTGAACAGCTCACGCATTGCCAGTGCCGATATCCTGCAAGCCATGGAAACCGGCAACTTCACTCGGGAAGGGTTCAACCAGTTCGAAACCACCATCCGCCGCGGTACCCGGAACTGGTATAACTTCATCTCGGTTTACTACCGGCTGAACGTGCTGTTCACGGCGTTCATCCTGGATCCTCGCTACCGTCTTGACGTCCTCAAGCTGCTGCAGGGTGACGTTTATGAAGAGCAGGAGCCGCCGGTACTGGCGCGGATGCGTAGTATTGTCACCGAGGTGGAGCGCAACCCGAAACACGTTTGGCATGGCCTGCTGGGAGACTTGACGAACAACGCTTTTGTGGCCGCGGGAGCCTGAAGTTCCGCTGGCAGCGTGCTAGCGGGGAGCGTTTTTTCTTGCAGCTGGGGTGACCTCGGATCTGCTCCGCGCTGGGCAGCCAGCGCGGCCAGGTCACCTTGGCTTGGGTTGCAGGACGAATATCCGCAAAATGACTCGCGGTCTGAGCCAAACACGGCCTGGCTGGCAGGCCGCTTGGGATGGGCGTGGCGTCGAATGCCACCTGCGGTTCCGCCGGGTAGCGTTCCGACTCGCCCCTCGTAGCCTTTACCACTGCCACGAAGTCTCAGGCTTGCGCGGGCACCTCGTCGCGCCGGCCTTTCTCGGCAAACCCCCACACCCCGGGGCCAAGCTGCGCCTTCTGCCTGCCGGTTAGCTCCCCTAGTTCGCGCCGGATGGATTCGATTTCCTTACTAATCGTCTCCAGGCACTCTTCGCCTTGCTGGCGAGTGCGCGGATCGGGGAAAACGGAGATGGCCTGCGCCAGTCTCCTGGCATCCTGTTCGCGCAACTCCAGGAGAGCCTCCAGTTCAACCACCCGTAATCCGAGTGGCTCTACCACAAACATTACGCCCATGTTTCGTAAACCCCTTGCTTGCCAGGTTCATGGTGCCTTCGGTGCCAGGATCCACAAATGAGATTCCCGAGTTCACGAAGAGTTACATTCGGAAACCCCATCCACCCGAAAGTCGGCTCCTTGCCTCGGCTCCTTGGCTCCTTTATTTATGTGGAATCGAATGCCCAGACGTAGAGTGCGGCGCGGGTGCGGGAGCGCTCATGTGCGGGCGGGGGCTGGGCTGCGCGGATGGCGTAGCCGTCCGCGGAACCGACCCGGTGTGAGATCCGATCGATGGTGAAACCGGCGCGGTGTGAATGGTGGCCGTGGCGGCTCCCTGCTGCTTCACCGCTTGCGAAATGCTGCCCAGGTTGCGAATGCTACCGCGCGGAATCCCCAGCCCCGCCGAGTCATTGCGGATCACCATCTTGTTTCGGGGCGTGCCCACCGGAGTCGGCACTGGTCCGCGGCTCACCACCACCGTATTGTTTCCCGTTGGAGGCTGCGGCGCGCTAAAGCGCGGCGGAGGATTCACCACCCGTGGCATGGTGTTCCATCCACCCCAGGACGATCGGTTGCCCGGCTGCCATAACCAGCCATAAGTGGGCAGGTACGTCCAGGAACCGTAGCGGTAGGGCATCCATCCCCAGGGGTAACCGGAAACCCAGGTATAACCGAAACCGGGATAGTACAGCCAGGCGCCGTTCATGAACGGGTCCCAGCCCGCGCCCGCAAAGTAGGGCTGCCACATCAAGCCGTAGCCCGGCACAGCATAGTAGCTGCCGTAGTAGTTCAGGTCGCTCATGCCATAGGCGTAGGGCGAACCGGTGGAATTAGTGCTCATGTACTGGTCGTGGTATTTCTGCTGCTCTTTGTCCCAGGAGTCGTAGGGATCGGGCTCCAGGTTCTTGGCCAGTGTGTACTGGTCCTTCGCCGCCAGATCGAAAGTGACCGACTGTTTCTTCCCCACCTCGACCGTCCCCGACGCACCTTCCACGCGCACCGCGCCCTTGAAAACCGCCAGCGTCGCCTGGGTGTCGCCCATTTCCACCCGAAGGTGAGCGGGGCTGGTCAGGGCGAGCTTCTCGTGAGCGAAATTCAGGGTGAACTCGTCGTCCTTGGTTGCGGCGAACTTCAGGTATGCTGTGCCCTCTTGCAGGTTTACGGCTGAAACTCTGCCGCCGGAATCGCGCAGCGACAGCTGCGGGAACTCGATCACGGTGTTGGGAGTGATGCGCAGGGTGCTGCCGTCCTCGAACTCGACCTCAGCTCGGGCATCGCCGCTCGCGCGCAGCTTGGCGCCCTGGGTGATCGGCATATTCAGAAACGCCTTTTCGTAGCCTTGACCGGTGTTGCGGTCAATCTGCAAGTTGCCTTCAACGTCGCTCAGACGCACGATCCGCGCCTGCGAATCCGCAAACGACGGAATCGCCAGCAGCAAGCACGCCAACGCTGCCAGCGTCATGCCCAGCTTACGCATAGACATAAATGTCTCCTGGGACTTTTTCCCCTAACTTATTAGAACACGGAACACTTGCCTTAGTTGCCTCTTCTATCTAGTGCCGATTACGGAGGACGCAGCCAGGTTCGCGCGTTGGTTCAACGGGGTGTGGTGGCAGTGGCGCGAGTAGATTTTTTCTGTGCCAAATTGGGAACTCTCCTTGGATTCCGAAGTGTCATCCTCCCACAATCTCGTGGAATCAAAGAGTTACATTGGGGACGGCAGATAAAGTCGCTGTTTTTAAAGGAGTTACTCGACGCCTCCAAGTTGAGGCTGAAGTGCGGTTAATGCGATGCGGCGCCAGCCTGTTCCAGCAGTCGCTGCGCCCGGGCGCGGACCGGATTGATGACCGAGGCGTCATTGGCGATTTGCTCCAGCACCGGCGCGATGGCGGACAGTTCCTGCACGCTGTTCTGTTTCGCCATCTGCTCCAGGCGCTTCAATTCGTCGTCGAGCGCGAGCTTCTGGTAGCGATGGTAATAATCGAGCCTGCGTCCGAATTCCAGGGTCGTGGACAGGCTCTGAAAGATTTCTGTCAGTTCCTGGACCGCTGGGATAGACGAATAGTTGTAGGTGGCCTTCATGTCCTTTTCAGCGTCCTTGTACATCAGGCTCTTGGTCCCGGTAAAAGCGATACCCTTTTTCCTGGAATCGATTTCCCCCTCGAAGTAGCGCAGCCGTTTCGCCAGGTCGAAGACTCGAGTGCGGGTGCTCTCCGAGATGGTGAAGTCTACCCGGAACTCGTCGCTCGCGGAATTGGGAGTCAGCTTGCCGTCGGAGTAGTAGGTGGCGTTGCCGCTCAACGGGATCGAGATGGCGTAACGATCCGGCTGGGAGCCCGGGAAATCCAGGCCGAAGCTGACGGTGGCAATGGTGGTCGGCTGCGCCGATGCGAGAGCGCAAAAAGCCAGCGCGCAACCCAGCAACGGGACGGCACAGCGAGACGGGATTCTCAACACCCTGCCAAGAGACATGTACAGGGAATTATGCCAAAAACCGGGGAGCGCAGAAAGCCGTAGCGCTGGCGTCCCGCAGGCCACCACACCTGTGGGGACCCCCACTTCGGCGGTTCACCGCGAAGGGGTTCCTCGCCCCACTCTCCGCCGGCGCCGTCGGCCCGTGGTCCGCGCACAACTCCGCTACTGCTTTCTTGACAATGGCGGGGTGGGGACGTACTGTGGCCGGACGGTAGTCGTCGTCAAATCTGCTGTCCCTGGAGCTTTCATGCGCATCTTCCCTTCTGCCAAGTTGACTCTTCCCCTGTTCCTCCTCGCACTCATACTCGCAATCTGCGGATTCACAACTCAGGCGGCGGCCGCGGGCAAAGCGGCTTCCAAGAATGTCGATGTCAGCGAATTGTCCGGCAACGAGGCCGAGACTGCGGTGGCCATCAACCAGGTCAACCCCAACCAGATCACGATTGTTTCTAACCTCGGCAGCGCGTCCGGGCTCTTCCACGGCTGGAGCAGCGATGGCGGCACCACCTGGAACCACGACATCATTTTCCAGGGTGCGTGCTGCGACGGCCAACTCGCGTCCGATGAATTCGGAAACACTTTTCTCACTTATCTGTCGGGGAGCTTCCATGTGACGATGGCGATCTCCACCGACGGCGGGGCCAGCTTCCAGCCGCTCGCGTTTGTCGCAACACAGATGGGCGTGCGGCAATTTCCCGGCAGGAGCCTGGCCGCGGCCGACCAGGTCGTGGGCGGAGACCAGCCCTCCATCGCTGCGGCCAAGGGTAGCGTGTGGGTATCGTGGACGTCGAACACCGGAGTGATTCAGACTTCCGCCGCTTCAGTGAGCGGGTTGGGACAAGTTGGAACCTTCAGCGCCGCCAAGAACCTGCCCGGACCCAATAACGTTGGGGACTACGGCGATATCGCCATCGGCCCGCAGGGTCAGGTCTTCGTGGTTTATCAGAACCCTACGGGAGGCGAGGGACCGGCTACCATCTACGGCTCGCTGGATCCCGACGGTCTGGGCCCTTCCGGCTTTCAGACGCCCAAGACTCTCCAGACCACCAACGTCGGGGGCTTCGATTACATCCCGGCTCAGTCCGGCAGGTCCATCGACGCGGAGGCCGGACTCGCCTGGGACCGGACGGGCGGCATCCACAACGGCCGTCTTTACCTCATTTACGTTTCCGAGCAACCGCAGGAGAGTAACGATACCGACATCCAGCTCCGCTTCTCGGACGACAACGGGACGACCTGGAGCACGTCCGTGCGCGTGAACGACGACGCCACCACCACCAGCCAGTTCAACCCGCGGATTTCGCTCGATCCCACCACCGGCAACATCGCCGTGGCCTGGGAGGATTGCCGCAACGACAAGGGCAATCATGGCCCGGGCGACACTAATGGCGTGGTCAACGATGACGCCATGGTCTATACCACGGTGAGCAAGGACGGCGGAACCACGTTCCTGCCGAACAAGCGGCTCTCGGCCGGCGCCTCCAACGATAATGGTGCTGCCAACGGAGTGGATTACGGCGACTACGGCGGCTTCATGTTCTACGGAGGCAACCTGTACTACGCCTCGGCCGACAACTCCAACTCCACCGGCACCAACCCCGACGGCAAGCTGCACGGCTTTGACGTCTATACCCAGCCGGTGCAGGTGCGGTAACGCGCCGTCAGTTTCGGCAGCAATTGCAGCCCGGCACTTTGGTGCCGGGCTTTTGTTTCGCGCGCTCCAGGCTCGCTGGATGGATCTCTGGTGGCCGGCGGAAACCCCAGAGCTACCTTCCTGCGGCGTATTGGCGTTCCAGCGTAGCCGCAGTATGCAAATGGCAGATGGCGATGGCCAGCGCATCGGCGGCATCGGCGGACTTCGGCGGCTCGTCCAGCTTCAGAAGTCGCGTCACCATGTGCTGCACTTGCTGCTTCTCCGCTCTTCCGTAGCCGACCACAGCCGACTTGATGGAGAGCGGCGCATACTCGGCGACCTCCAGGCCCGCCGACGATGCCGCCAGCATGGCCACCCCGCGGACTTGTCCCAGCTTGAGCGCGGATTTCACGTTGAGCGCGTAGAAAACGTCCTCGATGGCAACGTTGTCGGGCCGGTGCTCTTCGATGATGGCGCCCAGGCGGCGGAAGATCGTGGCCAGCCGCGCCGCCATGGGTTCGCGGGGAGACAGCTTGATGGCGCCGCAGGTCAGGCACACCAGTTTGCCGTCGGGGCAGAGTTCGACCACGCCGTAGCCGGTGTACTGGGTCCCGCAGTCAATGCCCAGGACGCGCATTGCAGGCAGTGTAACTCAGCTTGCTGTATTCCTTGTTAGCATTCAGCATTCAGCCAAACGACCCTTGACGTCATCCTGAACCCGGCTTCAGCCGGGTGAAGAGCCTGCCCTGAGCGAAGCCGAAGGGACCTTGCGCGCGCCACCACACTGTTCGCTGGCTGGCTGCGCGCTTCAGCAGCACTTCGGACGGCGTGCTTTGGCGACGTCGTGCTCCCGCAGGAATGCGGCGTAGGCGGCGCGAGAGGAAGTGATTCGGTTGCGCGTTAAGAAGCGGGCGTAGGCGGATTCGTCGAAGATTTCGCGGAGGGCGGAAACAAAGGTTGCCAGTAGGGTAGTCACCTTGGCAATCAGACGGGCTCGGCGACGGGTCAGTAAATCTAGATTGTCATCCTGACCCTGAGCGAAGCGAAGGGGAAGGACCTGCTGTTCCTGGACCTGGCACGACCCATCTCTACCCGAAAAATATGCAACTCGGCGGGGACTCATGCCTGCTCCTCTGCCGCGAAGCGTGTGGCCACGAACGCCGCCTCTTTCACCCGGGCTGGCTTGCGGCCGGAGAGAACACGCGCCCATTCCAGCACGGACTCCAGCAAGATCAGCGCGACCATGACGACCAGGATGCAGGTGACGATAGCATCCAGGCGATCGTTGAAGATCAAGCGCGAGATTTCGTGGCTGGGTGTCCCGGCAGAGGCGAGTTGCTGGGCGTGCGCCAAAAAACCGATGCGCGGGTTGGGATCGAACATCTTGTGCCACGACGCCGTAAACGTCACCGTGACCAGCCACAGCAGCGGCGCCAACGTGACCGCAGCGTAACCGCCCTTACCCATCTTGATGATAATGGTCGTGGCCACACATAAAGCTACGGTCGCCAGCAACTGGTTTGAGATCCCGAACAGAGGCCACAGGGAGTTGATTCCGCCCAGCGGATCTTTCACCCCCTGCCACAGGAAGTATCCCCAGGCGCCGACAATGAGCGCGCTGGTGGCCAGAATGCTGGGATACCAACTGGTACGGCCCAGCGGCTTCCAGATGTGGCCGAGGGCGTCCTGCACCATGAAGCGGCCCACCCGCGTGCCCGCGTCAAGAATCGTAAGGATGAAGAGCGCCTCAAACATGATGGCGAAGTGATACCACAGCGCCATCACGGCCTGCCCACCCAGGCTGCTGGAGAAGATGTGCGCCATGCCGACGGCAAACGCAGGCGCCCCCCCGGTGCGGTTGTAAAGTGTCTGCTCGCCGACCGCCTGCGCCAGCGAATGCATCTCCGCCGCGGTGATGGGGAATCCCCAACTGCTGATGGTGGCAGCCGCGGTTTCCGGCGCTTGGCCCACGACCCCGGCAGGACTGTTGATGGCGAAATACGTTCCCGGCTGCAGCACGCAGGCCGCAATCGTCGCCATGATCGCCACCATGGACTCGGCCATCATCGCGCCGTATCCCACCATGCGCGCTTCGGGTTCCCGGCGAATGAGCTTCGGCGTGGTGCCGCTGGAAATCAACGCATGAAAACCGCTGATGGCGCCGCACGCAATGGTGATGAAGGCGAAGGGAAAGATTTTCCCCGCAAAGACCGGCCCCGAGCCATCAATGAAGCGAGTCAGCGGCGGCATGTGCAGCGTGGGACGCAGCACGACAATTCCGACCGCCAGCAAGGCGATGGTCCCCAGCTTGACGAAGGTGCTCAGGTAGTCACGCGGCGCGAGCAGCAGCCAGACGGGCAGCGCCGAAGCCGCGAACCCATAAATAATGATAAGAATCGCCAGCGTGGGCGCGGCCAGGGTGAACATGCGGGCAACGGATGGAGTTTGCGACGCCCACTGCCCGCCCCAGATGGCCAGCATCACCAGGATGAATCCGAGCACCGAAGTTTCCAGCACTTTGCCGGGGCGCAAGCGGCGCAGGTACACGCCCATCAGCAGCGCGATGGGGATGGTCATGGCAATGGTGAACGCGCCCCAGGGGCTGGATTTGAGCGCATTGACCACGATCAATGCGGCCACGCCGAGCAAAATGACGATGATGCTGATGACCGCCACATAGGCGACGAACCCGCCCACACGGCCGATTTCCTCGCGCGCCATCTCGGTCAGCGACTTCCCGTCGCGACGCACGGAAAACAGCAGGGTCACAAAATCCTGCACGCATCCGCCGAACACCGCGCCGGCCAGAATCCACAAGGTACCGGGAAGATAGCCGAACTGGGCCGCCAGCACCGGCCCCACCAGCGGCCCGGGACCGGCGATGGCGGCGAAGTGGTGTCCGAACACCACCCACTTGTTGGTGGGAACGAAATCGCGGCCGTTGTCCAGGCGCTCGGCAGGAGTGGCGCGCTGAGCATCGAGGGCGAGGACCTTGGCAGCCACGAACTTGCTGTAGAAGCGGTACCCGAGCGCATAGCTGCACAAGGCGGCCACCACCAGCCACATGGCGTTGATCTGCTCACCACGGTGCAGCGCGATGGTGGCGACGGCCAGCGCGCCCAGAGCCGCAACGGCCAGCCAGATCAGGATGCGGACGGGTTTGGGCATGGTTCCTGTGGAGAGTGACGGCAAGATCCCGGCGAGACCCTTTCCCTTCCCTAAGGGCAAGCTGCCGGCGAAACGGCGTCTGTATTGTGGCGAATCTCCGGCGTCCGCGCAACCGGGAAGCAAGCCACTCATCTCGCTGGAGAGTGCGTCGGCGATGCCGCACAGGCAGTTGCCGGGGTGCCGGTTTTTCGGACCCTAGGTGGGTAGTGTAACCGCTTCTTTACATCAACTATCGGAACTTGTTGCTCAATAGCGCTGTGTTATAAATCTCGCACATGCCCAGCACTCGCCAGGGGTCGATCCATCTGTTCCGCCTTGCCGGGGTTGATTTGTTCTTGCATTGGTCTTGGTTTCTGGTGGCGGCGTTTGAAATCAACGGCCGAACGAAAAGCTATTCCTCTCTCACCTGGAACGTATTGGAGTATCTGGCGCTGTTTCTTATTGTGATGCTTCATGAGTTCGGTCACGCGCTGGCCTGCCGGCAAGTTGGGGGAACGGCGGATCAGATCGTGTTGTGGCCGCTCGGCGGGGTGGCATTTGTGAACCCGCCGCCACGCCCAGGCGCTACGCTTTGGAGCATCGCGGCGGGCCCGCTGGTGAATGTGGCGCTCATTCCGGTCTTATCGATGCTCGGCCTCTTGAGCCGATCGTTGGGGTGGGCCGAGGCGATGCCCAACGCCCATGCGTTACTGCACGCGGTCTGGTTCATCAATTTTTTCTTGCTGGTTTTCAACATGCTGCCAATCTATCCGCTGGATGGCGGTCAGATTCTGCGCTCCCTGCTCTGGTTTGTGGTAGGACGCGCCCGCAGCCTCATGGCGGCCACCATCATCGGCTTCGTCGGCGTGGCGGGGTTCATCCTCCTCGCGGTGTGGATACATTCCGTCTGGTTTGGTGTTCTCTCCGTCTTCATGCTGCTGAATTGCTGGAGCGGACTGCGACACGCGCAAGCGTTGTCACGTCTTGCAAAGCTGCCGCGTCGCGACGGGTTTGCCTGTCCCTGGTGCAAAGCAGCGCCACCTGTGGGAGACTCTTGGGTGTGCGGGCAGTGCAAAAACCCATTCGACACCTTCCAAACCCAAGCCGTCTGCCCGTACTGCGCGGCCCAGTATCCGGTAACGAAGTGTTTGGAGTGTGGTGGACTGCATCCCATGAACGAGTGGATTGTTCCCGCCGTTGTAGCTCCGCCCCTGTAACCGCGTGTGTTGCACTCATGATCGTGTAGGGAAGATCGGCCTGCTCACTATTTCTTCCCTGCCCTGATCTTTGCCCATCGTGCCCTCTGCGCTGCTGCGATTCTCTTGCGTCCGGCAACCGAGATGGTTCGCTTCTTGCGAGTTGCTGCGCGTCCTGGTTTGCTCCCCTGCATGTAGGCTTTCCCGAAGGCGGTCAGGGCAGCGGTTACGCGGCGCAGTTCATCATCCAGCCGCATGCGTTCCTTCTGGAGTTGATTGACCACAGACTGCATCAGTGTTTTAGGCATGAAGCAATCCTATCATCCCTGATTTGGACACCAGGACAGTTTCTGCGGGAGGGCCCGGTCAACTGCTGCAGAATCCCCGCCCTGTTCAGCCATTCCTCATCCCGCCACTTCTTTCTCCGACCGTAGCTTCCACACAATCTGTCGCAGCAAGCCGAGCCAGAGTTCGGCGTCACCGGCGGGCACGTTGAGGTGGCGGACCAGGCGTCGCACCTTATCCTCTGTCGAAGCCGGCGCGCCGGATTTGAAGTAGCCACTCACCCGCAGAGTCTCATTTAGCAGTGCGGTCATCCGTTCGACCTCGCCTGCCGTGGCCCGCTTCGGTTTCTCCTGCTGCCCAGTCGCCTTCAGATCGCGCACCATCTCGTAGAGGCACACCGCGACCGCCTGGCCCAGATTCATCGAGCTGTGCGCTTCGCGTGTCGGGATGCGCATCAGCCAGTGGCAATGGCTGAGGTCCTGGTTCGAGAGCCCAACCTTCTCCGAACCGAACAACAGTGCCACGCGACTCGATGCAGCTTCCTTCCGGATCAGGCGCGCCCCGTACTCCAACCCTCTCAGCGGATGCCGCAATTCCCGGGGACCGACCGCCGTGGTTCCAACCACCAGTGTGCAGTCGTCAACGGCGTCGGCCACGTTCTTGTACTCTTCCGCACTCGCCAGCAGCACCGAGGCGCCCACCGCCGAGCGCGCCTCGCGAAATGCAATCTCATAGGGGTTGACCACTCGCAAGCGGAGGAAGCCGAAGTTGCTCATGGCGCGCGCAGCCGCGCCAATATTAAGAGGGTTGCGCGTGGCCACCAGCACAACGCAGAGACCGTTGCATGCAGACGGAACCGGCAAGGAAACCAATTTTACGCCACGCACGGCATAGGATGCTCTGCGTCACACGAGCGCACTGCCTTTAATGGTAATCTTACTGTTCCGTCTCGCAGGCAAAAGTGGCCGGAAGTGTTTCCCTTCACGGAGCCGCTGACCGGAACCACATTCATACTTGGTAGAAGGAGCAAGCCATGAGAGTCGGCATGCTGACCGGCGGAGGCGATTGCCCCGGGCTGAACGCAGTCATTCGCGCCATCGTGCGCAAAGGCTGCTTCCATTATGAGGACCAGTTTGTCGGATTTCTCGAGGGCTGGCGCGGCGTGATGGAAGACAAGACCATGCCGCTCGATCTCTCCAGCGTCGGCGGCATTCTTCCCCGCGGCGGGACCATCCTGCGCACCTCTCGCACCAACCCCGCCAAGAAAGCCGATGGCCTCGACAAGTGCGTAGCCGTCATCAAGAAATATGAACTTGACGCCCTGATCGCCATTGGCGGCGACGATACCCTCTCGGTGGCGCAGAAACTCTATGAAAAGAAGGTCAAGGTCGTGGGCGTGCCCAAGACCATCGACAATGACCTGGCAGGAACGGACTACTGTTTCGGCTTCGATACTGCGGTCAACGTGGCGACCAGTGCCATTGACCGGGTGCACACCACCGCCGAGGCCCACAACCGCGTGATGGTCGTGGAAGTCATGGGCCGTGACTCCGGCTGGATCGCCATGTACAGCGGCATCGCCGGCGGAGCCGACGTCATTCTGATTCCTGAGACTCCCTTCGACATCGAAAAGGTGGCGGAGACTATCCGGCTGAGGCATGCACGGGGAAGGTACTTCAGTATTGTGGTGGCGGCCGAAGGGGCAAAGTTCTCCAGCGAGGTGGACCTGAACCACGGCGAAGCCATCGTGCAGGACCTGGGGCGGGACGAATTCGGACACGTGCGCCTGGGCGGCATCGGCAACTTGCTGGCGCGCGAAATCGAGAAGCGCACCGGATTTGAAACCCGCAGCGTGGTGCTGGGACACATTCAGCGCGGCGGCTCTCCCAGCGCCTTTGACCGCGTGCTGGCCACGCGCTACGGCATTGGCGCCATCGACATGGTGCATCGCGGGGAGTTCGGCTGCATGGCCGCCTTGCGAGGAAACAAGATCATCTCCGTGCCGCTACTGGATGCCATTGCCAAGAACCGCACCGTGGATCAGGAATTGATTGACGTGGCATTTGGCATCCTCGACAAACTGACCAGGGAAAAGGAAAAAGAGCCGGTGGGGAAGTGATAAGCTGGCTCGCCTAGATCCGGGTTAGTGGCCGGTTTGCAGCCTTGAAGGAGCTATTGGCAATCACCAGCACGCTGAGTGCGCAGGACACCTTTGCTCGTCTCGCCTACTTTCTGCTGCAGATCATCGAGCTCCTCCTGGTCCTGGGCGCTGGGGCGATCATCCTCATCAAACAGCGGAATCCTGCTCCGCCCTCGCCCTCGGGGTTTCGTTCGCTGGAACGTGCCTTTGTCAGTCTCGCACGACGGAAAACCTTGTCGGTCGTTGCCGTCGGACTACTGGTTCTCACCTTAAGGGCCGCGCTCATTCCCGTCCTTGGCATACCCGCCCCTCGCTGGAACGATGAATTCAGCTACCTGCTCTCCGGCGACACCTTCGCTCACGGACGCGTCACCAATCCCACCCATCCCATGTGGGTGTACTTCGAAAGCTTCCACATCATCGAGCAGCCCACCTACATGTCGATGTACCCGCCTGGTGAAGGACTGGTGTTGGCGGCGGGCGAGCGCCTGGGAAATCCATGGATTGGACAGTGGCTGATGACCGCGCTCATGTGTGCCGCCATCTGCTGGATGCTTCAGGCCTGGGTTCCGCCGGGATGGGCCCTCTTCGGAGGCGCCCTGGCGGCACTGCGCCTGGGCATTCTCGGCTATTGGATCAATGGCTACTGGTGCGGATCTCTGCCCGCACTGGGCGGTGTGTTGCTGCTGGGTGCGTGGCCCCGGCTCAAGAAACATCGGCGAGTACGCGATGCACTCATCATGGCCCTGGGCCTGGTAATCTTGGCCAACAGTCGTCCCTACGAAGGATTCATCTTCAGCCTGCCCCTGGGCGCGGCCATGCTCCTGTGGCTGACGGGAAAGAATCGCCCATCCCCCAGGATCGCTTTTCCGAAGGTCGTCGCTCCGATTCTGCTCATACTAGCCATCGCCGGACTCTTCATGGGGTACTACTACTGGCGCGTAACCGGCAGCCCCTTCCGCATGACTTACGAAGTAAACCGCGGGACGTACGCGACTGCTCCCTACTTCCTGTGGGAAACGCCACGACCGGAACCCACTTACCACACGTCGTGATGCGCGACTTCTACGCCTGGGAGCTGCAACAATTCAATCAGAATCGCACGCTGTCCGGCGCGCTCAGCCGCACCTGGGACAAGTTCGGCGCCTGCTGGAAATACTATTTCAGCCCCCTGCTGACCATTCCGCTGCTGGCGCTTCCCTGGGTGATTCGCAGCAGGAAGATACGCCTTCCGCTGATTGTCGGAGCGGTTTTCCTGGCTGGGCTTGCGGTCGAGACCTGGACCATGCCCCACTACGTAGCGCCCGCCACTGGGGTGATCTACATCGTGCTGGCGCAATGCATGCGCTATCTAAGATTGTGGCGATGGCGAGGGCGGCCGATTGGGCTCGCCGTGCTGCGCGCCATTCCCATGGTGGCCTGTGCCATGATCGTCCTCCGCGTGGGCGCCGCCGCAGCGCATGTACAGATCGAGCCCGAATGGCCGAGAGGCAACCTGGACCGCGTAGCCGTGATGCGTGAGTTGGATCACCGTCCCGGCCAGCATCTGGTGCTGGTCCGTTACCCGGTGCGCACCGGCCACGATGTCGATCATGAATGGGTCTACAACGAAGCGGACATCGATCACGCCAAGGTAGTCTGGGCGCGCGACATGGGCGAGCCCGGCAACCAACCCTTGCTCCGCTACTTTAACGATCGCAAAGTGTGGAGCCTGAACGGAGACCAGTCCCCACCAGACTTGCAGCCCTACCCGCTATCACAGGATGCCGCCGCCAATCGCGCCAGCGTCCACTGATTTTCTCTCCGCATCCTCTGCGCAACCTTCGCGTCCTTTGCGGTCAAATGCTTTTCCCTACCCGCAACCCGCGCGCAACCTCCACCACCCCGTACACCCCCAGCAGGACCATAACCGGCTCGATGGGATGCCTGTAAGTGCTCCAGGAATGGGTCACATAGTAGATCAAAGGGAAAACAACGAGAACGATGACGCAAGCAACGGCGCTTCCCTTCCGCCGCAAAGCCAGCAAGGCCCCGAGCCAGGCCAGCAGCGCAATCGGCAGCCACACATAGGGGTTGGGAGCCGTCCAGAAATCGAAGAAGCGCTGCCCGCAGAGCCGCAGAAATTCTCCCGGGTGCTGGCGAATGAACCGTACCGCAATCTGGCGCTTGGTTTCCATGAAACGAATCTCGCCGAGTTGGTTGTACTCGGTGGGATCGACTAGCGGAAAGCCGCCGCGGAAATCGTACAGATGAGTCACGCCTTCGTAGTTGCCGATCCAGAGTTCCAGGCCGAAGTTGTCGCGCACCGGGATCAACCGGTGGAAGGTCGCATAGTTGCGGACGGTCCAGGGCGCCAGCACGAGCAAGCAGATCGCGACCGACGCCAGCCAGTGTTTGCGGAATGCGCCACGCTGCGCGATCCAAAGCCAGACCCAGAAACAAACGAACACGGGGAGCAGAGTTGTGTTGGTGAGAGCGGCGACTCCGGCAAGGCCTCCGAAAAGCAGCCAGTGCGATATTCCTGCCGAGTTGGCCAATTTCCCCAGCAGCCACAGGCCCAACACCAGCAGCAAGCCAGACAGGCTGCTCTCCCACAGGCGGATGGACACCACAACCTCGTAAAGCCAGCACGCCCAGATCCAGGCAGCCACCACCGCGACGAAAGCACCAAACCATCGTTTTCCCAGTTGCAGAATCAAGACCGCCGTGAGCGCCGAAAAAACCGCGTCGAGCGCCACCGCAAGGCAGAGCGAGGCGTAGGTATAGGCTCCGGTCAGCTTGAAGATGCCAGCCAACAAGTAGGGGTAAAGCGGAGGCTGCTGCGCCGTCGGCGCCAGCGGTGTATGCGGCCAGGGAGAGCTGTAGCCGTAGCCGGAGACCACCGCCCAGGCGATGCGCGCCGGCTCGTTCTGCTCATAAAAGCCTCCCGCCGCATGGGTTGGCAGCAACTGCCCGGCCACGATGACCCGCACCAGGAAAGCCACGGTGAACAGGGTCCAGGGCGAGCTCACGGCGCCGGCCATGAGCCGCAAGAGGCGCGCATTCCGCATGGATGCAAGGCATTGTAGCAGTGGTTACCGGTCACCCCGCCGGGTGACTGCTATCACTGGCGGGTGAAAGCAAAGGAGCCATAATCAGTTTGGAAGCTAGGGCCCGGATGTACCGGACTCGGGAGGGAGGACGACCATGAAAACCCGCTCAGTCGTGTTCCTGATTCTTGCGTTGACGGTAGCGATGGCGCCCGCGTTCGCAGCCCAGAAATCCGCCCCGGGCGTACCCAAGTACGATCCCACGACCGAAGCCGTCTTCAAAGGCACGGTGCAGGAAGTAACCGACCGGCAATGCCCGGTCAGCGGCGGCATGGGCTCGCATGTGCTCCTCAAGCAGGCAGACGGAAGCACCATCGAAGTGCACCTGGCCACCACCAAGTTCCTCAAGACCTACGAACTCGTCTTCAACAAAGGCGATGAGATTGAGGTCACAGGTTCCAAGGTGAAGTTTGAAGGCGTGGACACCATCTTCGCCCGCCAGGTCAAACGCGGCAACGACACCTTCGTGTTCCGCGACAAGGACGGCAGCCCCGTCTGGTAAGTTCCGCCAACCGCCTCCCCTCCGGTAGAGACGCAGCTTGCTGCGTCTCCGGTGGCTGGCCCACCCACAAAACCGCTTAGCTCTGTCGACACCTTCAGATTGCCTTCTTACCGGATGCAGACAAACCAGGGTCCCGGAGGGACCCCCGAGAATAGGGTAGGTGCGCCCCCGAAGCCCCGCTCCGGTAGAGACGCAGCTTGCTGCGTCTCTGGTGGCTGGCCCATCCACAAAACCGCTTGGCTTGTTGGCACCTTCCAGATTGGCTTCTCACCGGATGCGGAAACCAGGGTCCCGGAGGGACCCCGAGAGTAGCCCGCCACTTCAGTGGCGGGTAGGTGCGCCCCCGAATCCCGTGCCGTAGGCACGGCTGAAAATAGCCGGAATCAGCAGCCCGCGGCTCCCGAGATTGTCCCCCGCCTCGCAATGCAGGTCAACATGAAAGAGTTTGGCGGATGGCACAGGCCATCCCATCGCTCTAGCATCGCGACGCGAAGACGCTGAGCGGCTTTGGCGGGGCAGGGGTCGTAGAAATCGTCAAGGACTATCGCGGCGACACGTTTCGGGCGGTGTACACCCTGAGGTATGCAGGCAGGGTATACGTCCTTCACGCCTTCCAGAAGAAATCGCAGACCGGACGGGAAACACCGCGCCGGGACATGGAGTTGATTAAGCAGCGACTGCGCCAGACCGAACAGATTGCCAAGGAGATGAAGCCATGAGCAACAAGAAGGGATACGCAACCGGAAGCCGCAATGTGTTCAAGGATATCGGTGTGCCCAATGCGGAAGAGCATTTAGTCAAGGCGCAGCTTGTATTCAAGATCGACACCATCCTAAGAGATCGCGGCCTGAAACAGGTGGAGGCGGCGGACTTGTTCGGAGTCCGCCAGCCTGATGTATCGAAGATGCTGCGCGGTGAGTTCCGGCAGTTTTCCGTGGAACGCCTTCTGCGCTTCCTGGTGGCGCTCGACCAGGATGTGGAGATTGTCGTGAAGCCGCACCGTGACAGAAACCACGCCCCCGCCCTGCAAGTCTTCTGAACAGACATTACGCGGCCTGCCGCTGCGGGCGCCCACCTTCGAAAACCGCGAAAAGCGGGGCACCCGGCTCCGTCAATCCACCTCCCCTCCTGTAGAGACGCAGCTTGCTGCGTCTCCCTGCCGGCGCGGTGACGGTGCCCCCGTGTGGTGATGCCTGTGTGGGGACGGGCGCCTCGCCCGTCCAACCGAGCGTAGCGAGGCAACCTGGCAAGCTGTTTCCGGAGCCATCCATGCCCCAGACCATAAGCCCCCTCCTCCCCAGAAAGATAGAATGCCCCCCGGAGAAAAAGCCTATGGCGAGCGCGAGCCGAACCAGCTTGAATTGGCCTCTGATCGAGCATTCCGCACGGACGGCGGTGGCCGCGACACTTTCTTTGCTGGCGGCGCGCCTGTTGCGCATGCCCGAGGCCTACTGGGCCGCCATCAGCACCCTGGTCGTGATGCAGTCAACGCTGGGCGCGGCGTTGCAAATCTCGGGACAACGCTTCGCCGGCACGGCCATCGGCGTGGCCGCGGGCGCGCTCCTGGCCACCTGCTTCGGACCGAACTGGGTCGTCTTTTGCGCCGGCGTGTTCATCCTGGGATTAGTTTGCGGATTGGTCCGGCTGGAACGCAGTGGCTATCGTTATGCTGGAATCGCGCTGGCCATTGTGCTGCTGGTGGTGCGCAACCGTTCTCCGTGGCTCGTCGCGGCCCACCGCTTCGTCGAAGTGTCCGCCGGAATCGCGGTCGGCTTGCTGATGACGGTAATCTGGCCCGAACGCGGGGAGCCGGCATAGATCCTGAGCGGGTGGCTTCGCCCGCGAATGAATGTTTGGGCTACGCTGCGTGGGATTTAGCTTGCTTGAACTTCACTTCCGCCTTGGCTCCCAACAGGTCTGCATATAGGAGCAAGCGGGCCACACTCAAAGTAGATAGCTTGCCGCGCATCAATTCGCTCACACGCGGTTGCTGAATTTGCAGCATTCGTTCCAAATCTCGGGCCCTGTAGCCACGGCGTTTTACCAATTGCAGAATCTTCTGATGTAATGCCGCCTTCAGTTTAAGTTCGAGGGCCGCTTGCCGGTCCAACCCGAGTTCATCCAAAACACTCCCTACTACTCTGTATTCACTTTCTCCGGAGCGCTTGTTTGACATTTCTTTTCTCCTCGCGTTCGGCTTCCAGTACGCGCTTGAGGCGCGTCTTGGCGGTCTCAATATCTTTCTGCTCTATGCTGTTCGACCGCTTCTCGAAGCAATGGAGAACCTGGATTGTGTTTGCCCTGCGTACGTACAGAATTCGATACCACGTTTTCTCATCCTCTTCACGCAGTTCATAAACCCCTGCGCCCACCTCACGAACCGCTTTTCTGTCCGGAGGGGTCTGACCAAGCTGCAATCGGTACAGAGCATATCCGAGATCGTGCCTGATTCCATCCGGGAACCCTCGTAGTGCCCGTACCGAGTCACCCTGAAAAACGACGGCGGTTAACGCCGGGCTGCCCGAGGAACCATCGGATTTCTTGTTACTTGTATACACGTTCTTCGTATGTCTTGTCACGATGACCTCGGTAATGCACGGTAACTACTTCGAAATCAGCCCGCTTGCAGACTGTGGCGCTCCACCGGAACTACAAGTGACGCGCCAGTTCCTCTAACGCCGTTATGAAGAAAGGCATCTGGGGAAGAATGGTGTGCGTGCTTACATTGGTGAAAGGATTGTGCGCTGCGGTATCGCCGAGGAACTTGAGGCCGCGTACTTCATTCGCGGTTTTCGGCAATAGTACCGGCAGCCCGCTCACCTTTTCCTGTGCGGCAATATCAACGATCTCTTGTAGCCCCCTCCAGCCCCCAGGGCGACGCTTGTCTTCTATTGCGCAGACCCTTCCCAGCTTCCCGAACACGATTATCAGCAGTTTTTCCAGAATCTTGCGGAGCAGGAAAGCTGTCGCGTTACCGTGCTTACCGAAGTTGGCATGTAGCTCCGTCAGGTCAACCGAGAAATCTGAACCCAGCTTTCGGAGGATATCCTGGGAGAAAAGTTGCTGCTCGACCTGACGCGTGCGGCGGTCTTTACCAATTTCGATTGTGGCGTGTTCGCGGGAGACGCTGGCAAGCACATAGTAGTTCGCAGTCGAGCCCTGTGGCTTGATCGCCTGGATGATCCCATGCTCCATGAACTTCCGCATGTACGTCTGGACATGATAGGTTCTTACCCTAGTCCCGAATTTCTCGGCAATCCGCCGAACCACTTCGGCGCTTCGCACCGGCGAGTCGAACAAGCCGTCGAGGATAAGCTGCCGTAACATGGCGTGCTTGCTGTCGGGCGCAAGATCCATGGCCTTTGCGCTCTTTTTTGGCTCGTCACCAGACATAGGCTACTCGCTCTTTATCATTGGACGTAGACATACTTGCCTCTGCCGCCCTGTTTGAAACGGCGCAGGTTACGACTCCGAGTCTGGGCCTGCATCGCGCCCGACAACGTCGTTACCGGGTAGTGGTGCCCGATTTCGGCCAACTTTTCTCGCACATCGGCCAAACCCCGAGGGGTTTTGAAGAATTCCTCAGCCTTCAGTAGAGAAATCAGCGCTGGAATCTCGCCTCTGCTCTTGCTGCCAGGTTGGATCGGCCCTGTCTGCAAAACGCCGCCTGCCTGCTTGGTTCGTAGTTTTTCCAACACAGCCGCAACCTCGTCTGGCGTGCCTTCAACTTCCACTAACACCCCACCGGGCATGCTAATCTTCGCGTTCGCCATAAGCACCTCTCAGTAGTTCGAATATTTCCAGAGCTTCTTCCCGCCCTCGGCAACCTTAACCCGCCTCAGACATTTGCGGTCGGGCCGAACCAGCCGCGTGACCGCCGTTCCCAAGTCCTCGACTTGATAGTGCCAGCCCCTCTCCGCCAAAACGTTCCTAATCTCAGCCAACGAGCGCTGGTGACTAAAGAAGCCCTCTTCTACAAGGTTTAGCAAACGAGCCGTCGTTCCATCGGACCTCTGCCCAGCAACCTTCTTTCTCCTAGGTGAGGGTCTACCCGCCGAGGCCGTTAACGGGGTCATGCGATTCGTGGGCAGCTCTTGTTGCAGTAGCTGTGCAAGGATTGTTGCGAACGCGGTCGTTCTTAACGGACCGTCAACCATGTCCTGAACCGCAGCCTCTGCGGCCCGGCGCGCGTTGACTAACTTCTCGACCTCCATGGCTCCTCCCGAAAATCCGCACTGCCGCGGCGGTTGATCGAACCCACCACCAATAATGACGAGCCTACGCCCGCGCAACGATGTCTGTCAAGGCATAACCGGGATTTTCATATCTGCTTCTCATTCGTCACTCTAATCCATAACACTGCCGCCTAGTCCCGGGACGCGCGGAATCAAAATGGAAGAGGGGTAGTGAGGTTTTTCCACAGAAATGCAGGGATCACAGACCTGCCCGCCATCCGTGATCATCATTGCGAGACCCACACCCGCCAAGCATGGCAAGGCTCTCGCCCGATTTCGCCACCCTGCGGCTTGGTGACCGAATCGACATCACCTGAACTCTACTTGTCTATATTCAATACGCTCAAATACAAATGCTGATTCTAAAGACTATA
>JBGPJK010000005.1:0-39052 GCA_041485425.1 Terriglobia bacterium
CTGCACCGTGAGGTTGAAGGTAGTGGAATGAACCAAGGTTCCGGAGGTGGTTCCGTTCACCGTTATGGTCGTCGTACCAGTCGGAGTGCCCGGAATCGTGCGCCTGCTGCTGCCACAACCGACGATGGGGAGCACCATCGGAATCAACAGGAGCAGCGTGAGCGCTAGGAGAGCCTTGCGGCTACGCTTGCGGGTTCCAACGCCCACCATACCGATTAGTCCCAAACCACCAAAGGACAGCCAAGTGGCATAGATCAGGCTTTGCGGCTGCTCCAGCGCGGCCAGAGTTGGGGCGGTCGTGTCGACTGTCACGGCCACGTCGGTGGGAGTGCTGCCTAGGGTCAGGCTAGGTGGCACGAAGGTGCAGCTTGACTTGCTGGGCAGGCCGGCACAGGCGAAGGTGATGGTACCGAAAAATGGGTTGGGAGTAACGGTGAAGTGCTGCGTCGTCGACTGGCCAGCCTTCACACTTTCATCGGAAAGGGTGGCGGGAAGGGTGAAGTCGTACACCGACTGAAGGGCGTCGAACGCCAAGAGGATGCCGGCGCCGGAGTCGCGGTCCACGCCCGGGTCCTGAATGTCAACCGCAGTGTTGCTGAGCGCGGTCCGGACATCGGCGTTGGTCAGAGTGGGGTTGGCGGACTTGAGCAGAGCGGCAATCGCGGCCGCATGGGGAGCAGCGGCCGAGGTACCGTAGAACGTGGGCGGGAAGCCGCCTGCTCCGGTTACCGATACGCCGTCCGCGGCGGTGATATCCGGCTTCTGGCGGATCAGGCCCCCGGTGGAGGAGAAATCACCGGGAGTGATGGGTGTGCCATCGGCCTGGAAGAAAATCTGCCGCGGCCCGTCAGAGCTGTAGGGCTCGACGACGTTGGTAGAGTCGAATGGGTTGGGAAATGGCCCCATGGGGAAGCCGGGAGCGATGGCCGCAGCGGCCGGGGTGGCCGCAACGGCGAAGGCCTCAGCCGCGGCTGCATGGCCGTGCACCTGTCCGGGGGAGGTAAGTTCCAAACCACCCCCAATGGTGTCCAAGAAGAGGAACCGGTCAGCGGCTCCCGTCAGCTGCAAAACAACGGCGAGGTCGCCGCCAAAATCCGAGCCCAGCCCTTCAATCGGATCCTGGGTGCCGGTTTGAAAGTCAGTGGATGAATCCACGACCACCGTCCCCGTGGAATCCAGCTCGAATAAGTCGTAATCGTTGGCGGAGCCGCCCAGCGGATCGGTCCAGAACAGGAAGAGCGCATTGCCACTGAAGGTGATGGCGTTAAACGGGGTGGCGCCGAACATGGCCACGTTGCCCCCCGGAAGCAGGGGATTCGTGCCGCCGCTGACAAAGTCGGCTTCGACGGAGCTGGAGAAGCTGTCATCAAAGTTGCCTGAGTTGCCCGCGGACGAGAAGTACATGGCGCCGTCGGCGGTGACGTCGTTGACGGCTTGGATCACAACCCCGCCATCGGTGTCGGACACGATGCTGGGGTCTTGCCCGTCCTGGAAGGGAGTTTCGACAAAGTAAAAAACGTCGTCCACGATGATGTCGCAGCCGGCGGTACGCAGGTCGCGGATGTTCTGCGCGAAACTCTCAATGCCGCTGAATGCGGTGGCGAAGAACAGATTGGCACCCGGAGCCAGGTCATGGATGATCTCCAGCATGGCTGTGCCCTCTGCGCCACTGCCGTCCTGTAATGGCAGTACGGTGACGGTTCCCAGGTCGCCTGACGCCTGACTGGTGGCGAGGCCGTCGACACCGTCGGACAGAACGCCGATGGTGAGGCCAGTTCCAGTGATGCCAAAGGTGCTACGCGCAATATCGGCCGTATGGGTGGCGTCACCTTCGGTGGTTACGCTGCCTTGTCCGGTGCCGTTAGTGAGGGCACCTGATATTTTCTTTCGGACTGCGGCAGCCCGCTGGGCGAAGCCTGGAGATAAGCGCTGCGCCGCAGCAGCCCGGGAAGCCGCCATCTGACCCTGGGTGATCGCCTGCTGTTTGGGCTGTATGAAGATGACATCCGGCAAGCTGGCGATGGTCTCGACACGGGACGGGGGAACAAACGCCCGAATGCTGCGGTAAGCCTTGTTGGAACTGATGATGCGGACGCCCGCGGCCCGAAGTTGCTTCAGCAGATTGTCCGTGACGTGTGCTTTGATGTCTACATAAATGTTGTTTCGGCTATCGAGTTCAAGGCCCGTCCGCAGGTATTGGACGCCGATTGCCGCCGGGAGCCCCTGCAGCATCCTCGAGGTGTAGATCACGCGGGAGCTGATCTTGGCTTGGGTGGGGGTACGTTGTTTCTTGTCCAGCTCCAGCGCGTTGATCTGCTGAAGCGCGGTGAGACCGATGGTGGTCGGTTTCGCGGATGTGGCGCTGCGGGCCGGGAGGATCATCCCTTGGGGCTGAAACGTGTGCGTGTTCAGATCGGTGGCGCTGCCCCGTTTGTTAACCTGTGCGGATAGAGAGGCAGACAGTGTGATGATGAGCAAAAGGGCGAGAGTGGATGGGGTGGTTCGAAGTGATCTCATGAGACGCCTCGTTTCTAGGTTTTCACAATGCTGGCGTTCGAGCCCTGCCAGTCTTCCGACTGGCCTTAAGCGGTTGCGAGGAAACTAGAACCTGTTGCGCGACAGTCTACAGTCTTAGGAGTGCGAGGGCCACTAGAATTGTGGCTCCTGGGTTGTGAAACAGGTTTTCGATTGAGCGGTGCGTGCCGCGGACTTTCCGTTCGCCCCGCTCAGGAAATCGTGCTTGTGTCATCTGGCCCAAAGACACCTCGAATTGAGTACGCTTCGCGGCCGACGTTCCTATGCTGGAAAAGCTGGCGCTGGGGATGCGCTTGTCGGCATCCTATGCTGGTTGGCGTATCGCGGGTTGTGACTGCGGTCACGCCCGCAAGTGAGAGCGTCCCCTTTTGGGATTCCGGGTTCGGTCCCAAGGACGCAGACAAAACACGACTCCAGGGGAGGGAAAGGCGCAGCCTATCAGCGAAACGGTAAGAAGGCCGTCAGGTGCTGCCTGACGGCCTCCTTGATTTGACTCTCCGAACTCTACTCTTCAAAAGATCAGTTTGAGTCCGAATTGTACCTGGCGTGCGTCAAAAGCAGACTTGAACGCCAGTGGTTGCGATGGGTCAGAGGCTTTGAAGCCGCTGAAGTGATAGGGACCGTTCAGCAAGGTGCCGCCCCCGGGAAGTGCAAAACCCGGGTCCGCCGGGAACTGGTCGTTCACAGCGCTGAAGTTGGTGTGGTTCAGGAGGTTGGTTCCCTCAACCAGGACATCCAGCTTGAGCCCCCTTTCCCTTGAAATGTAGACCGCCTTCGCAACCCGCATATCCAGGCCATAGAAGTTTGGCCCGATACCGGTGTTGCGTCCCGCGTTCCAGGGACGAGCATAGAGCGATTCCCCAAGTGTCCCATTCTGCAGGCCCGGAGCCCGGATCGTGAATGGAATTCCGGTTCTCATCGACAGGACAGGCGAGACAGTGATATCGGCCAGCACTCGCGACAGAGCATTGCCGCCGTGCGTGAACGGGGTCGTGTACACCGCGCTGGCTACGAAATTGTGCGTGATGTTGAATGCCGAAACTCCCCGCTCCAGGTTGATCTTGGTTGGCCGGAAGGGCATGAAGTTGTTGTTGAAATCCGTGTTGTCGTCAATCGCCCGGCTATAGGTGTAGTTGGCCTGGAATTGCAGCCCGTTGGTGAAACGCCGGGTCAGCGACGCCGTCACGCCGTGATAGATCGAACTACCGATCGAGGAGTAGGTCTCAATCTGAGTGAAGTTCGGGTTGATCTGGGTATAGCAAGGTCCACCAGTCACATCGACAACAGGAGCGAGGTCGCACGGGATCTGTTTCACGTTGCTATCAATGGGGAGCTGTTGATGGAGGCCGTGGTACATCTGGTAGGCAACCTCCAGCGACATGTTATGCACCAACTCCCGCTGCACGCTTAGGCTCGCCTGCACCGCGTGAACATTCTGGAACCCCTTGTTGGTGTTGACAATCACCTGGTTGTTTTGGCCGGGTACTTGAAAACCCAGTGCGTTCAGATCAGTCGCGGTCAGCTGTCCAAAGGGCAGCTTGCCGGTTTGAACCCCGTAGCCCCACAGTTCGACCGGAATCGGCAAGTGCGTATTCGGATCAATTTCCGAAATCGAACTGGCGAACTGATTGATGTACTTGCCGCTACCACCCAGCAAGTTCAGGATGTAGTCGTTGTAGAAGGGCACAGGTGCGACGAACACGCCCCCTCCGCCCCGTATGACCGTCTTCTGATCGCCTCCGGGATTCCAGGCAAATCCCACTCGGGGTGAGAAGAACACATGGTGCGGAATCGGTGAGGCCTCCGCGCTATAGTCCATCCGGCCTCCGAAGTCCACCGTGAAGGTTGGAGTGACCTTCCACGAGTCCTGGGCAAAGACCCCCAAATTATGGCCCCAGCCCTGCCACTGCGGATTCCCGAATCCCTGCCGGAAGGCCACGGGAATACCCAGATCAAAGGACTGCAGCGCACTGAGGGTGATGTCGGGACCCGGCAGTCCAACCTCGGATTGTGCGAGATAGGCTAGTGCCTCTGGCGACAGCAGCGAACTCAGCGGAGCGATTAGCGGGATCGCCCCATCGAAAAAGTTGAACTCGCCCCGCATCCACAACTGGTCGTTTACCAGGTAACTGACCGGCCGGTACGACCCTCCAAACTTCATGGTGTGGTGTTTCTTCGTCCAGGTGACGCTGTCTTCAAATTGGAAGCGCCGCTGCCGGGCATTGTACGGCTCGTAGTGTTCACCCTGGAAATTCCCCAGGCTGCCGAGTGTGAGATACGCGGTGTCGGGAGAAACCACGGGAACCTTGGCCGTGTCGCTGGGTACCACCTGCACTCGCAACTGGTTCAGCAGGTGCGAACTGAAGACGTGGCTCCAGCTCCCTAGCAAGGTGTAATCCCTCCAATACTGCAACGTCGCATCGTCCCAGGAATTGAGCGGGTCCAGGATGTACATGCGGCTGGAGTCGTCGTTCATCAGCGCGAATCGTGCGCTTATGGTGTCGTTGGAAGACGGCTGATAATCGACGCGGGTGACCCAATTGTGGAACTTCTTCCAATCGTTAAAAGTTCCCGTGTTGGGGTTCAGCAACTTCGCCGTGTCCGGAAAACTAGCTGGTGTCAATACGAACTGAAGTAGTCCGGCGATGGGCAGCAAGTTTGGATCCCCCGACCCGGCCAATTGATTCACGTACTGGATTTGAGCGGCATTGGAGCTAAAAGGCTGCGCCACCGCACTGGTCGCGTAGGAACGGAATTGCGGTGTGTCCGACTTCACGAACTCATACGAGGTAAAAAAGAACAATTTGTTCTTGATGATCGGTCCGCCAAACGTGAACCCCGGAACGAAGTTCTGCTCCGTAGCCTTGCTCCCCGTCTTGGGAGCGAAGTAGTTGGCCGCATCGGTACTCTGATTGCGGAAAAAGGCATACACGCTACCGTGAAATTCGTTGGTGCCCGTCCGGGTGACAATGTTCACGGCAGTTCCGCTGGTGAATCCAAATTCCGCCGCAAACGAGCTGCGGTTCACCTGGAACTCCTGGATGGAATCGACGGGCGTGTGGGGCGTTCGCAGTTGTCCCGAGCCGTAGTCGTTCTCCCCGCCATCGATGGTGACCAGGTTGTTGCGGCCGTTGCTCCCACCAATGGAAAACCCCGAACTCTGGAATCCGGAGAAACCGGGATTCTGGGCGCGCGGCGCCTCCGACTTCGAGACCCCCGGCAAGGTGAATACCGATCCCGTGAAATCGCGGGCCAGGTTGGGCAGGTCGATGACCTGCCTTTCATTGATGGTGTTGGCTTGTTGGGTTTGTTCGGTTTGGACCAGCGCCGCTTCACCCGATACTTCCACGGTGGAGGCTGCGGTGCCAATTTGCAGGTGGAAGTCAAAGTTGGCAATCTGGCCTACGGAAAGTGAGACGCTTCCTGCTGCTTTTGCAAACCCCTGTGCCTCTGCTTGAATCTGATATGTCCCCGGCGTGAGTAACGGGAAGCGATATTCGCCATCGCCTCCGGTCACTACCGTCTTGTTGAAACCCGTGCTCGGGTTCTTGATCGTCACATTTGCTCCGGCCACCAGCAAGTGCTGCGGGTCGAGAACCGTCCCTTTTAGGGTTGCGGTCGAGTAGTCAACCTGGCCATACCCAAGCGGAGGCGCGATCAGAGCGATTGACAGAAGGAGTAGGAGAACCAGCTGTCTTGTTTGCATCGAGACCTCCCCGCTTCAGCGGCGTGCTGTAACTCTGAGGGCCTATCATTCATTTCGGAAAGCGAGCAAGCGCCAATGTTGGTCGGAGAACGTGCATCGATCCACTGGCGCATCACTCACTGTCGCGCCGAATTCGACGAGTCCTTGACTGCTCCAGGTAGGAGGTGTGGAAAACCGCCAGTACCACGCGACGATACTCGGCGTTCGAGGGCAACTTAGTGCAAGATACCGGGTGTGTCTGTGACTAACCTCACCCCGCTGGGTGAGGTTGCGTGGCGCGAAAGAGATTTTGGTACTTGCCCGCTCTCGGCGCAGCCCTTGTCGGTGAACCACAGTTCACCATCCGCCGCAGAATGCGTGCTCCCGGGAGCACTGTGACCGCACTCAGCAAATCAGCAGCAGCGAGCGGTTGCCAAAGAAAATATTCTGGCGGAACCCTGGCAAAGCCGCCTAAAATCACGCTTTCCCGCGCAAACTTTCCCAAGCCGCTTTCACCGGCGCCTCCTGAATACTGTGCAAGTAACGCGATGGTAAGCTGGTGCGCCTGCAATTCACTCTTCATAGCACGGGTGTACCCATGAAACCGCAAGACGCAATCCACGTTCAGGATTTTTCTTCCCTAAATGGGAAAGCCGCCTTGCTTACCGGTGGGTCGCGCGGCATCGGGCTGATGATCGCTCGCGGTTTGCTGGAGGCGGGGGCGAAGGTCTACCTCTCGTCGCGCAAGAAAGAACCTATTCTTCGGAACGCGTTTGGGCCAGACGCTGAGAGATGATGGTGTAAACCGAAGGATTGAATACCAGTCCGATGTGCGTACCGGGAACTTCGAAATCGACCTCGGGCTTCCCGGTTACACAGTAGTGCCAGTCCACCACTCCATCGGCGCGCGTGTAGATTGCGGTCTCACCCACCGTGGCCGGAATGCGGCGCTGCAGGGAATCCAGGAAATTGCAAGTGCACCGCCCCGTGTAGCAGTCGGGCAGTACCCCAGGACCGTGCTCTTGCAGGATCCGCTGGCGAACTGTTTCGGCCGCGCGGAGAATGCTGCGATGGGCAACGGTGCCGCGGAATGGTGAACCCAGCGTGATTACCGAGGCGATATCGTCCGGCCTCTGGCCCGCGATGGAGCGCGCGATAATGCCGCCGAGACTGTGGCCTATCACATGGATTCTTCGGCCTGTCTCGCTACGCGCTTTTCCGATGGTTTCATTCAGGCGACGTTGGATCAATAGGTTTGGACACTCTGCATTGAGTCCGATGCCGGAAAAGTATGGCCGATACCCGATGCGCCCCAGCCAGGCGTGCAGCTCCATTAAATAGAGGTCGGTGCCCAGAAAACCGGGAATGACTACTACCCCGGAGTCGTCGCCGCGGGGCACGCCCCAGCCGTAGTACACGGGGGTTGCGTGCAGCAGAAGAAGGTCAGCGCCAAATAGCGCTTCGGTCCAAAGTGAGATGTCAGCTTCCGCATGATCTGCTACGTGATGATTGCGCCCCCGAGCCATCAATGGAATCGTCGCTCTCCTCTGTTCAAGTTGCGACTTCTCGTTGCGCTGCAACTTCCGCCCCGGGTAGCCCGGATGACTTGCACACACCTTGGTGCTTGACGACTGTCCTGGGGGCTCTTGCTGTCCTCTCAACCGCGCTACAGAGTACACCGATTCCTCTGGGAATTCTACGCGGCCGCGCGGTCTGGGCGGCTCCCCCCGACATGCCGCGCAGGCGTGGCTTCGCAGGGTGAAATATTTTTCACCTTGGTGCACACAAGGTGGTAGGGAGGAACCGAAAGCGGGCTGGCAAGGGGGGCAGGACCCAAAATGACATGACGTGCCCTCGCCGCATGCAAGGGCACGTCATCGCAGTGCTTCGGATCACACTGCTCTATGGCGGAGAAAACCCAAAAACAACCAGTTCAGCCTGGTGGCGTCAGGTCACACGCATCAAGCGACAGCGTGTGCTGTATGCGCCACTTCCCGCTTAGCGTGACGAACCGGACGCCGCGCACGGTGTTCCGGCTTGGTTTCGTGCTTGTGTCCGTTGCGGGCCTTCACCATTACATCCATCAATGCCTTTTGGGCATCGACGAAGCTCTTTACTCCTTCCCGCGTCAAATCCGCCAAGGGTACAAGCGGCAGCGGGCGTACCAGGCTTATCGTCCGGTCTACTGCCTTTAGATTCATGTTCATCTGCTTGCCAGCCAGGTCGGTGAGTTTCTTTTGGGCATCGACGAATGCTTCCGTCGCTTGGCGGCCAAGTTCGGCCAATTCGGTCTTCTTGATTTTTCTGGCTCCAATCGTGTGCTTGCCGCTCGTCGCCTTAGCCGTTTCCTCAGCGACCACATCGAGGAACCGCTTCTGCGCATGGACGAACGTCTCCATTCCCTCGCGGGCGAGATCCACCAAGCGGTCGCCCTGGTAAATCTTGCCGGCCTTAACGCCCTCCAGCCAGGTGTGGGTCTGCTTGCTGGCCATCTTGAGGAACTCGTGCTGCATATCGATAAAGGTCTCCACGCTCCGACGCAGCAGGTCGGCCATCGCGCCCGCCGTAACGGAATCGCCAACGCGATCCTTCACCCCGGTCATGACAACTTCGTTCTGCTGTTGCGCCAGATGGAGAAGGACTTTTTGTGCTTCAATGAAATTGGACATACCCTCGCCAGCCAGTTCGGTCAGAACGGTGGCAGGAGCATGATGGGGGTCGGACAGTCGTTCCCGCATCAGATTCATCACGCCCGCATTCTGCCGCATCGCCAGATCCAGAAGAATTCGTTGCGTGGCAAAGAAACTCTCGACCCCCTGCTGCACCCATCCCGATAGCAGGGAAACAAAGGACGACTCCCGAGCGTGACTTCGGGAAGACTCGGATTTCACGGCTGCTTTCATAATTGCCTCCTAGTAATGTGCTGCATTGCAGCATCAACTAACGTATACACAAATAAGGGTGTTGTGTCAAGAGAAAGATGAATCAGTGTGCAACGCAACATGTGGCGCCAGGGGCAACCGGCCGGCGCCCTCTGGAGCGCCGCAAACGCCGCGGCAGGATGAGGACCTAAGCGACTGCGCTGGCAGCAAATTGCTCCCGAATCGCTCGCTTCTGGATCTTCCCGGTCGAGTTCTTTGGCAGGGCTGCCTGGAAAACGATGCGGCGCGGCACTTTGAACTTCGCAACATACTGGGCTACGTGACTGCGGATATCTTCGTCGCTGGCCTCGGTTCCAGATTTCAGTTGAATCACCGCACAGATCTCTTCTCCAAACACCCCGTCGGGAATTCCCACAACCGCCGCTTCCGCGACTGCCGGATGCAGATAAATCGCTTCCTCGATCTCGCGCGGCGAAATGTTTTCGCCACCTTTGATAATCAGGTCCTTCTTGCGGTCGGTGATGTGGAGATACCCGTCCTCGTCCAGGTAGCCGACATCGCCAGTGTGAAACCATCCGCCTTGGATCGCTTCCTGGGTGGCGGCGGGGTTTTGCCAATATCCAGGGGTGATGTTGGCGCCCGACAGACAGATCTCTCCCGTGCGGCCACGCGGCAACGGCTGGTTCTGCTCATCCACGATGCGCACCTCGATCCCGGGCTGAGGACGGCCGGCAGATCCCGGACGGTAGGGTTCGTGATCGTCATAACCGCTGGCAATCGCCACCGACTCGGATAGTCCGTAACCCTGCTCGACCCGGCAGGGGAACACTCGTTGGAATTCCGAGCGCAGCTTTTCCGGCAAAGCGGCGCCCCCGATGGTCAGTCTGTACAAACTCGAAAGATCAAACTTCGCTCGCTCGGGATGGTGCAACAAGTACAGCAGCATGGTTGGAACCACGGGCAAGTAGCCGACCTGGTGCCGCTCGATGGTCTCAAATATTCTTACCGGATCAAATTGCGGCAGCAGCACCGAAGCGCAGCCCCAGGCGTTTGCCAGCTTCAGCATGATCAGGCCAAACGAGTGGGTCAACGGCAAGACATGCAGCATGGGATGGCGCGGCATATCGGGGTTTCGTTGCGATGCGCTGTTCACGGCAGCGGCCACGTTCGCATGCGTGATCATGACGCCTTTCGGTCTGGCCGTCGTTCCCGAGGTATAAAGCAGCATCGCCAGGTCTTCGGGCGAGCGCTTGGCGGGCGCATCCACCGAGGCGCTGTCTGCCATCTCCGGAGCAATGTTCTGCATGCCGCTGATATCCGTTTCGCCAAAAACCAGGCAATGCTTCAGGGTGTCGACACCGCGCCCAGCTTCGCGCACCCGCGCCGCCAGCGCCGGCACCGTCAGTACTACGGACGCGCCCGAGTTGTGCAAGATGTGGCCGACTTCGGCCGCGGTCCATTGCGGCATCACCGGACTCATCACCCCGCCGATGGTCCAGATCGCCTGAAAGCAAGCCGTCAGATCGGGCGAATTCGGCATGAGCACCACGACCCGGTCACCGGGAATAACCCCGCGTTCCCGGAGGACGCGAGCCAGCCGCCCTGCGTGCTGCAGCTCTTCTACATTGGTGTAACTTCGATCCTCATAGTGGAGTCGTGTGTAGGTTCCGAATCTCTCCAGATTTTCCAGTTCCAGGCGCGCAACATTTGCAGAGATGCTCAGATGGGAGGGGGAGCTTGCTGCTGCCTGCATGGTAGTTCCTCCGTTCAGGCCGCCAAGGGGTTCCGCCCCGGGCCAGAAACAGTTGGGAGGATGGGTTACGCCCGACGGGGAACCGCGCTAACAATGCGCCAATTACATTATGCGTCCGGCTCAGGCTCCGGACTCTTGGCTGCAAGCAAGAATCTCGCTCGCTTGCCCATTTTGGGAAACGGGCAAACCCGCAGGCGGCCCGTGCTACTTGCGAGGATCGACGTGCGTTTGCGGTGCTTCCACCTGGGCGAGGAATTCCGCGATGGCCTGATGGGATGCTTCCGGCTGATCGGTTCCAAAGATGTGGCCGGCGTGCGGAATCATCACCAGCTTCGCGCCGGGAATCCGGGACGCGATTACCTTGCCGTTCTTCGGCGGCACCAGCCGGTCGGTTTCGCCGTGGATCACCAGCGTGGGTGCCGTGATCTGCGGCAGGCGGCCATAGGAGTGCCACCAAAAGATCGCACGCAACTGTGCCCTGAATGCTGCCGGCGTGGGGACCCAGTTCCTGAGTATCGCCATGTCTTCGTCGATGGGCTCGCGCGGAGTGGATGGGTCGTACAGAATCGGGATGAACACTTCCTGGGCTTCCTCGGGCGTCATGGTGGCGCGCGCCCAGAGAGAGCGGATGATCGCGAGTTTCGGAGGCTTCCCGTGCAGTCCACCCGGGTGCGTACAGGCCAGAATCAGGGACCGCACCCGCTGCGGATACTGCAGCGCGAATTCCTGCGCGATCATGCCACCCATGGATACCCCGAAAATGTGCGCGCTCTCGACGCCGGCGGCATCCAGTACCGCGGCAGCGTCCGCCGCCATCAACGCAATGGAATATGGGCCCGGCGGCGCGTCGCTTCTGCCCACGCCCCGGTTGTCGAGCGCAATGGTCCGGTAATGCGCCGACAAGCCAGGCCGCGACCGGAGCCACATGTCCGAGGGATAGCCCAGCCCCATGATGAGCAGGATCGGCGCGCCCTGTCCTTGTTCGTCCCAGTAGATCTTCGCTCCCCGGTTTTCGGTAAACGGCATATGAACTCCTGTCGAACACCCATAACACTGATTGAGGATTGGTGCAGTGATGAGCGAAGAAATCGTGAAATCGCAATGCCCGGATCCCCGGCCAACCCGCCGGAAAATGTGATTGGGATCACACGTGAATGTTCAAAGAATTTTTCCCGTTGACCTGTGAGGCAATGTTTTGTAAAGTCCGCTCACGGTTTTTGTTTTCTGAGGGGGGAAACCGAAACTATTTGGGAGGTGAGCCATGGCTCGCTTGTTGGCCGGTTTGTCCCTCTGCCCCTTCCTTGCTTCCTTCGCACTTACCCAAAACCCACCCATCAGTGATCCGCAAGCCCTGCCTTTGCCGTCAACTCTTGCGCTGCGCCTGCAGCGGGTGCATCCCTGGGCGATGCGACTCTGACCGGTAACGTCAAATGGGTTGTCGGGTCGGACGCCGAGGCGGGCACGGCGACCACCTACGCCAAAGAAAGAACTAAGAGTCGCCCGTAAGCATGGGAGGAATGAGCCGTGACGCCTTCACCGTTTGTCCGTTGCATAATAGTCTCTCTTGCATTCTTGCTGTGTTCCGTTTCGCAGTCCCCCGCTCAGGAGTACCTGACCAACTCAGGGTTGATGCCAATTGCAGGCGCTGACCATGACTATGTGCACGGCCTATCCGAGATCGTAAATCCGTCTAACGGTTCGCTAAGCATAAGAGTCCCCATTCCTCTGCCGCGTGGTCGCGGCGTGACTCTGCCATTCGGACTGGCCTATGATTCGAGCTCTTTTCACGTGATCGGTGGACCACAGGGTGCCCAATGGAACGGAGCCTCAACATGGACATATATGCTTCCTGGTCTGAGTAGCGAAAAGCTGCCTTCCAAACTCGGGACTCAAACCTGTTACTACTATGCGGGTTACGTCTTTGTGGCCTTCGATCGCGTTTCCCATCCGCTTGGGCTAATGAAGCCCATTGGCCAGAGCGCTTGCGCCAACGGGTTACTTCACAGGCTTACCGGTGGCAACGAAATCGTCAGCGCCGACGTGACGACGACGCCGAAGATTGCGGATGCAGACGGAACAACTTACATATTTTCTAGCGATCAAGGGTGGCTCACATCCATCGAGGACCGGAATGGCAACCTCGTCACCCTTAGCGTTCCACTTAATCAGGTAGATCCGTTGACGGCCACCGACACTCTTGGCCGAACCGTTCTGACGATATCATCGTTCTTGGCCAACCCTCCTACGGTCACCACCATTACTGTTCCAGGGGTAGGTGGAAACTACACAGTGAATTGGCAGTCGCCAAGCGTAAATTTTGCTACTTCATGGACAAACTTCACGCCTAATCTCAGCTGCGTACTGCCGACACCGGAACAGGGGACCCTTAACGCTGCCGTCAGCTCGATAACACTCCCCAATGGCAAATCGTTTCAGTTTACTTACGACCCGACCTACGGCCAGGTTAGCAAGATTACGTATCCGTCTGGCGGATACGTGAGTTACAGCTGGGGGTTGAATCCGCAATCAGCAGGGGGAGACTTCCACACCCGTAACCAATCGAGCAATTTGTGTGAGCTCCGATACGACACTCCTGCCATCCTTCACCGATATGTGAGTTGTGATGGGAGCACGATGGCGCTCCAGCAAGATTTTAGCTACTCAACTACGTGGTCAACTGGATGGTCAAGTAAGCAGACAATAGTGACTACGCATGATCTCGTTCGAGGGACACAGTTTCAGACGATTTATACCTACGTCCCGACACCGTCAGGTGATCCGAATCAGCCTGGGACAGAGGGGACCCTGGTCGATTTTCAACTGGCCGGGGAGGCAACGGTCACTTACAAGGACACGAACGGGACCACTTTGAAGACAGAGAACAAGAGTTGGTACGATATCCGAGAATTGAAGACTGATGACGTCACGCTCGACAATGGTTTGACCTCTCAAACCGCATACACGTACGGGCCAGGAGCGCAGATCACCGAAAAAGACGAATACGACTACGGTGCGGGAGCGCCTGGCTCTTTGCTCCGCAAGACGGTTTACAACCACCAGTCATTTGCCAACACGGCCATATTCCCGAACATTCCGTCCATCTTTGATCGCCCTTGTCAAATCGTTACGTACGATAGCTCTGGAACCAATCGGGTCGCCGAAACAGATTATTTCTATGACAACGGGGCGACAACAACAGTCTGTGGCGCGGCTGGCACGCCTTCCGTGGCCGCTGCGGGCGGAACCAGTCTGACAGGCCACGATGAGACGAACTACAGCCCCAGCGCTACGGGGCCGCGCGGTAACATAACTCAGCACACGCGGTGGTTGAATACTGGTAGTTCGGCAGTCACGACCTACAGCTACGATGAAACCGGCCAGGTTCTCTCAATGACCGACCCGTGCGGGAATGTGACGTGCAGCGACATGACGGGAACGAGCCACACGACTACCTATTCATATGCTGACAGCTACAGCAGCGGCAGTCCGCCAGGCAACACGAACGCCTATCTCACTCAAACCGTCCATCCCACAGTCAACGGGGTGAGCCACGTTGAGAGTTTCTCCTACGGCTATGCCGACGGGCAACTGAGTGCTTCTAACGACGAAAACGGTCAAACAACCTCCTACATATACAATGACAACCTGGATCGACTTACGGAAGTCGACTATCCCGATGGCGGCAAGATGACGCGGTCGTACAATGACGCTGCCCCAAGTCCTAGTGTGATGCAGACCACCTTAAGTACGAGCGCTCTTAGCAGGAGCACAACCACCACCTTGGATGGTCTCGGTCACGTCACCAACAAGCAGTTGACCACCGACCCCGACGGCGCCGATTCCACCGATATCACGCACGATGGACTGGGACAAGTCCATACAAGATCAAATCCCCATCGGTCTAGCAGCCTGCCAACGGACGGAACGACGACTTACACCTACGACACCCTCGGCAGGACCACCATGGTGATCCAGGCTGATGGTTCCTTTACAACCACTGGCTACAGTGGGAATTGCGCGACGGTCACCGATGAGGCTCTTAAGTACCTCACCTCTTGCTCGGACGGGCTTGGACGCTTAACCCAGGTCTTGGAACCTGGGAATGGCGTAGACTACGAAACAGATTACGTCTATGACGCGCTGGACAATCTAGCCTCCGTCACCCAGAAAGGGGGCGATCCCGACCCGGCGAATTGGCGCAGCCGGAGCTTTGTTTACGATTCCCTCTCCAGGCTCACCAGCGCCACCAATCCCGAGTCGGGGACGATCCTGTATTCCTACGATGCAGACGGCAATCTGGCTAGCAAGGTCGCACCGGATCCGAACCAGACGAGCGGGTCCGTGACCAGTTACGACAGCTACGACACTTTGAGCCGCCTGACCATGAAGAGGTACGCGGGAATTGGCACACCGGCGGTTCAGTACGGCTATGATAACGTGGCGCTAAGCGGATGCACCACCTCACCACCGACGCCTAATCCTCCCGATGCCTATCCGATTGGGCGGCAGACCTCGATGTGCGATGCGTCCGGCGCCACCGCCTGGACCCATGACAAAATGGGCCGGACGCTGCAGGACAAGCGAACCCTTGTTGGAACGACCAACGTAACCAAAGCGTTCAACTACACCTATAATCTGGACGGCTCACTCGCGACTCTACAGTACCCCAGCGTGCGCACCATCACCTATGGATTGAAGTACTCCGGGAGCGACACCTCTGGACAGCTCCTTTCGGCCAAGGATTTGACCAATGGCATCAACTACGTCACCACCGCCTCCTATGCTCCACAGGGAGCGTTAGGCTACATGGTCATGAGCGGTACGATCAAAGCGGCCATGAGCTACAACTCCCGACTGCAGCCGCTGCAGATCTTCTACGGCACGAACGCGGTCCCGTCGATCACAGGCACATCGTGCCCCACGGGGTATGGCAACATCATGCACCGGGTGTACCATCTTGGACTAGGAGTCAATGATAACGGCAACGTGCAGTCCATCGACAACTGTCGCGACACCAGTCGCACCGCGAACTATACCTATGATTCCCTGAACCGCATCACCCAGGGAAACTCGACCGGTTCGGAGTGGGGGGACACCTACACGTTGGACGCCTGGGGCAATCTGACGAACATAACCCCGATCTTGGGAAGACCAACAGCCAGAACCTACAAGCCGCACCGGCGAACGGGAAAAACCAATTGAACATTAACGGACAGGTGATCGCCGCCGCGGGCAACATGACCAACGATGGCAGCGGTCACACCTACACCTACGATGCCGAGAACCGTTTGGTCAGCACCGCTGGCTGGACCTACACATACGACGGCGACGGTCGTCGGGTCAAGAAATGCAACGCCTGCACTTCCGCCTCGGGCGGGACGCTCTACTGGCCGGGCACGGACAGCGATCCACTCATAGAAACCGATCTGGCGGGAAATCTGAACTTCGAATACATTTTCTTCAACGGCAAGCGGGTGGCGCGGCGAACTGGCACGTCAGTGCATCCTTTCTATTACCTGGCCGACCATCTGGGCTCGACCAGCGTGCTCACTGGCGACACGGGCACGATCCAGGACGAGTCGGACTACTTCCCTTACGGCGGGGAGATCGTAATTGCCAACAGCCTGCCGCAGAACTACAAATTCACCGGCAAAGAACGCGACTCCGAATCTGGCCTCGACAATTTCGGGGCTAGGTACATGGGGAGCAACCTCGGTCGGTTCATGAGCCCAGATCTGATCGCGGGCCAGGTTTCCAACCCCCAATCCCTGAACCTCTACAGTTACGTTCGCAACAATCCAGTGATTTTCACAGATCCGACAGGGATGATTGTCGAGTGGCGTGATTCCAAGGTACATTGCAACAAGGGTGACACTGTCTGCAAAACCAACGCCCAACGTGCCTACGAGGCTCGCTTGAAGCAGATGCGCGAGAGCAAAGGCGAGAAAACGCGCGAGAAGGGCGAGCAACTGACGCTCAATTATGAGCGGCTACAACAGTCAAAGGCAGTCTTCGAAGTTATCAACGACCGCAGTTCAGGGCCGAACGGGGGGGAGATCACCTACCAAGGCAACGATCATTTCACCATCAATCTGCACGGAAATGACAACTACGGGCTGACGGACAATCAGCGGCTCGCGCACGAATTCGAGCACGGACGGCAGGTTTTGGACGGAGAGGTTAGCTTCCAGCTGAGAAACGGAGCATGGTTACCGTTTGCTCACGATTTGACGGATGAGGCGAAAGGCTTCCAGGCTGGGTTTGCCATTGAAGGAGCAAGTCCTGGTCAGGGTGCAATCATCAACGAAATATCTCGACAACTTAACGCAGGAGGAGTGCCCAGTGCAGCTCAATACTTGGGACAACATATCCAAGGCTACCGCAACTTGCCAACGCAGCTTAACGTTCCCAACCCGCCTCCGCCGAACGTTTATGTTGTACCTCAGTAGAGTTCCTGGTTGCATATTGCTTCTCTTGTGTTTAGTAGGTCTTTGCTCGCCTGTAGCATACGGGCAAGAAAGACAGACAAAGGCGGCGTTTGGGTACGTGAGCCTAACCACGGCGCAGGCAGCTTCCCGCTTCGATGAACCCGGAGCGTTCGCTGGAGGGGTTGTGGTCTGCTTTTACGATAAGCACACCCACCGCGATTCGTTAGTGCTGACAGATGAACACGGGACGGCGCTTGTGCCGCTTCGCGAAGGGGCATATTGCGCAGAAGCGTATGGCACCGATGGGAGCCGGCTGAACCTCGATGATCGGCACAAAGAAAAGGCAAGCAGGTGTCTGCAAGTAAGGTCGAACCAGACGGTCGAGTTCAGTTTGACTCTGGCCCATGACGTCAAATACTCAAACACTGTCCCTTCACTCGGAATCCGCTGAGCACTACAAGGTCGCCGGGCGGGTGGCCCACCCAATCAACCGACTATATCGTTATACGATATAATATTGAAACTCGGGTGCGGGCAGCGGCAACCCGGCCACACTCGTCAAAGTCCTCGCTGCTACCTGAGCACCCTCGGCTCTCCCGCTCACCACACTCTCCTGTGATCTGCGTCCTTGACAAGCATTATCTAAAAGGGTAATCATCAAATAACGCTATTCTCATGAAGATATAGCAAGGACGCAGCCAGACCCTGTTTTGGACGGATCTGGCTCCGAAGCTCTTTGACATCACGACCAGCGATCCCTCGGCCGCCGGGCCCACTCGGTACCAGGTACTCGGCACTCGGTACGGTCTCATGCTAAGTCCTGTGTTTCACGGATTTTGCCTCTAAGCCCCGTGAAACCCCGGATCGTTTCCCCAAGCCCTTTGTTTTCAAAGACCGCTATAGGGGGGAGGGGGGTACCCGGTACCAGAGAGTAAACAGAAACGGCGCTACGGTCTTGACTGACGACCGAAGACTGCTTCTCACTCATCATTGGTTGGAAACCGGCAGTTGCTCCGTAAACGCCCTTTCCAGTTCCTGGCGTAACCAGCGATTCGCGGGATCGTTCTCCGCGCTCTCGTGCCAGTACAGATGCACGTTCAGGACTGGGACTTCGGCCGGGAACGAGAACAGGCGATTCATGAACTGGGTGTTCAGCAGCAGCGCATACCGTTCCGGCATGGTCAGCAGCATGTCGGTTTGGCTGACTAGACGACACGCCTCAAAATAGTGCTGGCATCGCAGCCCGATCCTTCTCCGCCGGCCCAGCCGATTCAACTCAATATCCTCCAGCCCCGGCCCCATGCGCCGCAGAGAGACCATGATGTGAGTTTGCGACAGGTAGGTCTCGAGATCGAGGGTTGATGAAATCGCAGGATGGGACGGGCGGGCCACCACGATCAGCCGGTCCCGGAAAATCCATTTCTGACGAATGTCCTCGCCGACGGTCAACGGAATATCCATCGCCAGGTCAATGGAGCCGTTGCCCAACTCGCCTTCCAGGTCGCGGCGGTTTACCCGCACGCTGGCAATCGAGATCTCAGGAGCGGCTTCCCGCAGGCGTCCGACCAGCGACGGCAAGACGATGGCCTCCGAACTGTCCCGCAGGCCGAGGTAGAAATTCCGCCGGGTGTGGACCGGATCGAACTGGCGGTTCTCGTGCACGTTGACCTCGAGAATCTGAAGCGCCTGGCGCACCTGTCCCATGATGGTGCGGGTAAACGGCGTGGGAACCATGTTCGATCCCTTGCGCACGAACAATGGGTCATTCAGTAGCTGTCGCAGCCTCTTCAACGAGTGGCTGATGGCAGGCTGGGTGAGGTTAAGCTGACGCGAGGCACGGGTGATGTTCCCCTCACGGTAAATCTCTTCCAGCACAACAAAGAGGTTAAGATCGATTTGGCTGAGATGCATGAAATTTATAGTATAGGATTCAAACCATTCATTTGATGAATTATCTCGGCAGTTCTAACCTGCCTCCGGTGAGGTGTTATCGCCGTGAACTTTGCCTTTTCCGAAAAAACGCAAACCTATATCCAGCGTCTTGAGGCGTTTATGCACCACTTCGTGCTGCCTGCGGAGGGTGTCTATGGCTCCCAGTTGCAGCACACTTCGGACTGGCGCAAGTGGAAGCAGCCTCCGGTCATGGAAGAACTGAAAGCAAAGGCGCGTTCCGCAGGTTTGTGGAATCTCTTTCTGGCAGGAAGTGAGCAGGGCGCCAGGCTGACCAATCTGGAGTACGCGCCGCTCGCCGAGATCACCGGGCGCTCGCCGATTGCTCCCGAGGTCTTCAACTGCAATGCCCCGGACACCGGCAACATGGAAGTGCTGGTGAAGTACGGGTCGGAGGCGCAGCAGGAGCGCTGGCTCAAGCCGCTGCTGGCGGGGGAGATCCGCTCGGCGTTCTGCATGACGGAACCAGAAGTGGCATCGTCGGACGCCACCAATATTCAAGCCACGGCGCTCGTCGAAGGCAACGAAGTGGTACTCAAAGGACGAAAATGGTGGAGTTCCGGCATTGGGCATCCTCATTGCCGAGTCGTGATTTTCATGGGAGTGACGTTTGCGTCGGCGGAGAAGCACCAGCGCCACTCGATGGTTCTGGCGCCGCTCGATACCCCGGGCGTGAAGATCGAGCGCATGGTCCCCGCGTTTGGCATGTACGACGAGCCGTTTGGACACGGGGAAGTCACCTTTAATAATGTGCGCCTGCCGGCGGATCACATTATTGCAGGGGCGGGACGTGGGTTCGAAATCGCCCAGGGCCGCCTCGGACCGGGGCGCATCCACCATTGCATGCGAACTTTGGGAGCGGCGGAACGCGCTCTCGAACTGCTGTGCAAGCGAGCCCTACACCGGGTTGCGTTTGGGAAACCGTTGGCCGAACTGGGGGGCAACCGCGACATCATTGCCAATGGGCGGATTGCGATCGAGCAGGCGCGCCTGCTTACGCTGAAAGCCGCCTGGATGATGGATACGGTTGGCGCGAAGGGCGCGATGAGCGAGATCTCGCAGATCAAGGTGGTGGCTCCGGGCGTCGCCCAGACCATCATCGATCAGGCGATTCAAATTTACGGGGGCGCGGGCGTGTCGCCCGATTTTCCGCTGGCCGAAATGTTCGGCTATATTCGCTCGCTGCGTCTGGCGGATGGCCCCGATGAAGTCCACCGCGCTCTGATCGCGAAGCTGGAACTCAAGAAGCACAAACCAGTCGCAACCGTTCAGCACGCATGAGAAACCTGGCCATGCAACTGCTCGATGAGCCCGCGCCAGTGCGTCCCGGCGAAGAGCTGGATGTGGCCAAGGTCGATGCGGTGATTAAACGTGTCGTTCCGGGGCTCACTGGATCACCGGAGATTCGGGAATATCCGCGAGGCGCGTCGAATCTGACCTACCAGGTCCGCTACCCGGAGCGGGAGTTTGTCTTGCGGCGGCCCCCTTTCGGGTATAAGGCGAAATCGGCGCATGACATGCATCGTGAGGTCACCATCATCTCCGCGCTCCAGCCCGTCTATCCCTATGTACCTAAGGTGGTTGCATTTTTTGACGATCCGGAGATTCTGGGCTGCGATTTCTACCTCATGGAGCGAATTCGTGGAGTGATCGTGCGGCGCGATCTGCCGGAGGAACTTCACCTCAGCCGGAGGGATACTCGCAGGCTCTGCCTGAACGTGATTGACAAGCTGATCGAATTGCATCAACTCGACTACCAGGCGGCCGGGCTCGAAAAGATCGGCAAGGGCAAAGGCTACGGGCAGCGCCAGATTGTGGGATGGAGTGATCGCTACCGCAAATCCCGCACTGCGGATGTGGGCGACTTCGAGGCAGTCATGGCCTGGCTGCACGGCAAAATGCCGGCACAGGACACGGCGACGTGCATGGTGCACAACGATTTCCGCTTTGACAATGTGGTCTTGAATCCAGAGAACCCGTTTGAAGTGATCGGCGTACTGGATTGGGAGATGGCGACCTTGGGCGATCCCCTGATGGACCTGGGAAACACGCTGGCGTACTGGGTGCAGGCGGATGATGACGAGTATTTCCAGAAGACCCGTACTCAGCCAACCCACTTGCCGGGAATGCTGACCCGCAAGGAAGTGGTCGATTACTACGCCGAAAAAACGGGCCTCGCGGTGGACAACTTTGATTTCTACTTGATTTACGGACTCTTCCGCCTGGCCGTCATCATTCAACAGATCTACTACCGGTACTTCCATGGGCAGACCCGGAATCCGGCTTTCGCTGATTTCGGCCGGCTGGTCAACTATCTTCAGCAACGCTGTGAGCGGCTCATCCAGCAGCCGGTGGTGTGAACCATGGGAGCGGTCTATCTAGTCCGGCACGGGCAAGCGAGTTTCGGGGCGGACGATTACGACCAACTTTCGCCCCTGGGCGTGGAACAGTCGCGCATTTTGGGTTCGTGGATTCGTCACTGCAATCTGAAGGTGGATCGTGTTGTCATAGGTACGAACCGGCGGCATCGCCAGACTGCGGACTGGTGTCTCGACGCGCTGCAGAAGGCGCCACCCGAGTCGGAGTGGCAGGTCGCCAGTGGTTTTTCTGAATTTGATCAGGTCGAGGTGCTGGAACGCTTTCGCCCAGAGTGGCGCGGACAGGCGGCGATCAATGCATGGCTCGCGGGCAGGGAAAATCCCCGACGGGAGTTCCAGAAGGTCTTTGCCCCGGCGTTCGCGCGCTGGGTGAGCGGCCAGCACAACGACTATTCGGAATCGTTTGCGGCGTTCCGAACGCGATGCCGGCAGGCGTTGTCGGTCCTGCTGGACGGCGCGATGCCCTCGGGTACGACCTGGGTTTTTACCTCGGGAGGCCCGATCTCGGCCATTGTTCAGGATGCGCTGGCAATCGCCAATGAACGCATCGCCGAACTTACGTTTGTCTTGGTGAACACCGGGCTTACGAAGCTGCTGTGCCGCCCCGGCCGCGTGCGGGCAGCGACCATTAATCAATATGCCCACTTGGAACAGGCAGGCCGGTCCGAGTGGATTACCTACCGTTAACGAGGAGGCGATATGAACGTTCCTCTTACTCCAATCCGATTCCTCCGCTACGCACGCGAGCAATTCCCGAACAGGACCGGAATGGTTTGCGGCGGAGATCGATTCACCTATGCACAATTTGCCGACCGGAGCGCGCGGTTGGCGGGTGCCCTCCTCGCGGCCGGCGCGACGCGCGGGGATCGTGTTGCTTTTCTGAGTACCAATTGCCACCGGCTGCTGGAGGCTTACTACGGCGTCCTGGAGGCCGGCTGCATCCTGCTTCCGTTGAATATACGGCTCGCGGCCCAGGAACTGGAGTTCGTGCTCAACGATGCCCAGGCGAAATTCCTGTTCCTCGAGCAGCAGTTCCTTCCGCTGGTGGAGGCTTTTCGCCAGGCAGTTCCTTCAGTAGAGAAGTTTTTCCTTCTGGACAGTCAGCCGCAAGCGAACTGGCTTGACCCACAAAATTACGACGAACTTCTGGCTGGCTCCGCGGCGTTCCAGTGCGACTTCATGGAAGTCGACGAAGACTCGGTGGCCGAACTCTTCTACACCAGCGGAACCAGCGACACACCGAAAGGCGTCATACTGACTCACCGCAACGTCTATCTGCACGCGTTGTCCGTGATCGTAGCGGGACAGACGACCAAGACAACACTTGGAAAGACATCGTGCGAAACGGTGATGCTGCATACCATTCCTTTGTTCCACGCGAATGGATGGGGCGCCGCACACACCATCACGCAGGTGGGCGGCACTCACGTGATGGTTCACCACTTCGTGCCCGCGGAAATATTCCGCTTGATTGAGCGTGAACGGGTGTGCTCCTGTGCTCTGGTTCCGACGATGGCCAACGCATTGCTGAACTCTCCCGACCGGCAGAAATACGATTTGAGCAGCTTGAAAACGATCACGATTGGTGGCGCCGCTTCGTCTCCGACTTTGGTGCGAGAAGTCGAGGAGAAGCTGGGCTGCACCTGTATCTCCGGGTACGGTCTGACCGAGACTTCACCGACGCTCACGATGTCTCCGATGAAGCCAGGCGTGTCCTGGCACGAAGAACAACGCCATGCCGGTCAGGCGATGACCGGCTTCGCGATTCCGGGGGTAGAACTTCGAGTGGTGGACGCAAACGGAAATGATGTGCCGCACGACGGTACCACCATCGGCGAGGTGGTGGCGCGAGGCGACGGCGTGATGGAGGGCTACTGGGGGCGGCCGGACGCCACTCAGGCGGCGATGGAAGGCGGCTGGTTTCACACGGGAGATGTTGCCACCATCGACCAGGACAACTATGTTCAGATCGTGGACCGCAAGAAGGACATCATCGTGAGCGGGGGTGAAAACATCTCTTCTCTCGAAGTGGAGAAGGTGCTCGCGGCGCACCCCAGCGTATACGAGGGGTTAATCATCCCGGTTCCTGATGATAAATGGGGCGAAGTGCCGAAAGCGCTCGTCGTCTTGAAGCCGGGATCACACACCACCGAGGCCGAATTGCTGGAGTTTTGTCGTTCCAAGTTGTCCCACTACAAGTGTCCACGCACCATCGATTTTCTTGACAGCTTGCCCAAGACAGGCACCGGCAAACTTCTGAAGCGGGAACTGCGCAAGAAATATTGGACCGCGCAGAAGAGTCCCGTTTCGTAGCGCCACAGGATGTGCTCGATGAAAGCTCTGAAGCGGCACATGCGATGGTTGTTGAACCTCTGGCCTCCGTACCTGGGTGCGGGAATCCGCGTCAAGCGGCTCCAGCCCGACTGGAGGGCCATCGATGTGGAGATGAAGCTGCGGTTCTGGAACTCCAATTACGTGGGCACTCATTTCGGAGGCTCGTTGTACTCCATGACCGACCCGTTTTACATGCTGATGCTCATCGAGAATCTCGGCCGTGATTACATCGTATGGGACAAGTCGGCGAGCGTTCGCTTCCGGAAACCGGGCAAAGGAAAGGTCGTGGCCAGCTTTCGATTGTCCGATGAGCAGATCGAAGGAATACGTCAGGAATTGAATACGCAGGAGAAAATCGAGCCCGCGTTCGTGGTCGAAGTTAAGGATGACACCGGTGCCGTGGTTGCCGAGGTGCAGAAGGTTTTATATGTCCGGAAGAGAGAGCCAGGGAAGGATTCAAACTGACCCGGCAGGGGAGACCATCATGCCCGCGGTATCTATCAAACAAGCAACGGCCAGAAAGGGGTTGCCGGTATGAGCGAACTAGTTCAACTCACAAAAGACGAAGGCATTGCCATCATCACGATTAACAATCCGCCGGTCAACGCGTTGAGCCCCGGCGTGCCGGAGGGAATTTTAGAAGCCATCGAGCGCATCGACCAGGAGGACAGCATCCAGGCTGCAGTGCTGATCGGTGCGGGCTCCACTTTCATCGCGGGCGCCGATATCAAGGAATTCATCAAAATCACTTCGGGGAAGGTGCGCGGCGCGTCGTTGCTTCCGCTGCTTTTGCGAATCGAAGATTGTCGCAAGCCGATCGTCATGGCCATCCACGGCACTGCGTTCGGCGGGGGCCTGGAGGTGGCGATGGCCGGCCACTACCGGGTTGCAGTTGCTGCCGCGCAGCTCGGCCAACCGGAAGTGAAGCTCGGCATTATCCCCGGTGCGGGCGGAACCCAGCGTCTGCCTCGCCTGGCCGGTGTGGCCAAAGCTGTCGAGATGTGCGCGGGAGGAAACCCCGTCAGAGGAAGCGAAGCCCTGCAATTCGGCATCATCGATCGCTTGATTGAAGGCGATCTGCTGGTTGGTGCGGTTGCCTTCGCACAGGAAATTGCCGGCAGACCTGCGTCGAAAACGCGCGAGCGCAATGACAAGCTGGGCACTCCCGCGCAGAATGCGCCGATCTTCGCGGCCGCGCGCGATGCCGCACGGACAAAACAACGTGGCTTGATGGCGCCGCTCGCGGCTATTGATGCGGTGGAAGCCGCCACCAGGCTCCCCTTCGGCGAGGGATGCGAGGTGGAGCGGAAGTTGTTCACTGAGTGCCTCTTCTCGGACCAGTCGAAGGCGCTCATCCATATCTTCTTCGGCGAGCGGGAAGTGGGAAAGATTCCCGATGTGCCGAAAGAGACGCCTGCTCTGCCGGTGAAGACCGTGGCCGTGGTGGGAGCTGGAACCATGGGCGGCGGTATCGCCATGGTGTTCGCCAACGCCGGCATTCCCGTCCTGCTCCAGGACGCCGAGCTGGCGGCGCTCGATCGCGGTCTGGCCACCATTCAGAAGAACTACGCGGCCTCGGTCAAGCGCGGCCGTCTCACGCAGCAGTTTGTTGACGAGAGATTGAGGCTGATCAAGCCAACCCTCGGCTACGACGGCTTCGCCAAGGTTGACATGGTGGTCGAAGCGGTTTTCGAGGGCATGGCGCTGAAGAGGGAGGTGTTTGGCCAACTCGACCGCGTGTGCAAGCCGGGTGCGATTCTCGCCAGCAATACTTCAACTCTCGACATTGACGAGATCGCGTCGGCCACGTCGCGGCCCGAGGCCGTGATCGGCACGCACTTCTTCAGCCCCGCGAACATCATGCGCTTGCTGGAAATCGTGCGCGGCAAGGCGACCAGCAGGGAAGTGGTCGCGACCTGCATGCAGCTCTCGAAAAAGCTGGGCAAGGTCGGTGTGCTGGTGGGAAACTGCCGCGGGTTTGTCGCCAATCGCATGTTCCATCCCTATATGCGCGAAGCCATGTTCCTGGTGGAAGAGGGGGCCAGCGTCGAGGTGGTGGACAAAGCCCTCTATGACTTCGGCATGGCCATGGGTCCGCTGGCTACCGGCGACATGGCCGGTCTCGACGTAGGCTGGAGAATCCGCAAAGAGTACCAGCACCTGGACAGACCCGGCATACGCCAGCCGATTGCAGTGGACCGGTTGTGCGAGATGGGCCGTTACGGCCAGAAGACCGGAGCGGGCTGGTACAAGTACGACGAGAATCGGCGTGCAATTCCAGATCCCGGAATCCGCGAATTGATCAGCCGGGGGTCGGTTGAAGCCGGCATTCGGCAGCGTTATATCTCGAGCGAAGAAATGGTGGACCGCTGCATCTACGCGCTGGTCAATGAGGGTGCACGCATCCTCGAAGAAGGCTACGCGTTGCGTGCCGTGGACATCGACATCATCTACGTCAATGGTTACGGATTTCCGGCTCATCGTGGCGGGCCGATGTGGTACGGCGACACTGTGGGTCTGAAGAGAGTCTACGATCGCGTCTGCGAGTTCCATGAGCAGCACGGCGAACTCTGGGAGCCGGCGCCGCTGCTAAGAAAATTGGCGGTGGAGGGTGCGACCTTTGCCGAGCTTGGAGTGGAGCAGCCCGCAGTTGCATAGCGGCTGGCCGCTGGCAAACCAGGAGTCTCTTTATGCAGTTGAAGAACAAAGTGGTCGTGGTCACGGGCGGTGGAAACGGGATCGGCCGGGCCCTGTGCCGGCGCTTTGCGGCCGAGGGCGCAAGAGCGGTGATCGTCGCGGATATCCAGGCTGCGGCGGCGTCCCAGGTCGCCAGCGAAATTGGTGGTGTGGCGATCGCCACCAACGTCACGCATGAACCCGATCTGCTCCGCCTGGTAGAGCAGACGGTGAACGACTTCGGGGTCATCGATTTGTTCTGCTCCAATGCGGGCATAGGCGCCCAGGGAGGGGTGGATGCTTCGGACCAGGACTGGTGGAAGAGCTGGAACGTCAACGTCATGGCGCACGTTTACGCGGCCCGTGCGGTACTGCCAGCTATGCTGGCCCGGGGTGAGGGGTATCTGCTGCAGACCGTCTCGGCTGCGGGGCTGCTCACCCAACTTGGGTCAGCCCCGTATGCTGTGACCAAGCACGCCGCCCTGGGACTGGCGGAATGGATCGCGATTACCCACGGGGACCAGGGGATCAAGGTTTCGGCCTTGTGCCCGCAAGGAGTGCGCACCGACATGTTAAAGCGGGCCGAATTCGGCGGAGGCGCATTCCTGTTGGAGACCGCGATTGAACCGGAGCAGGTTGCCGACGAGGTGGTGAAGGGACTGGCGGAGGAGCGGTTCCTGATCCTGCCGCATCCCGAGGTTGCCGAATATTTCCGGCGCAAAGCCACCGATTACGAACGCTGGTTGCGTGGCATGCGCAAACTGCAGGCCAGCACAAGTGTGCTGAAGGCGCCTGCCTAGAAAGTGTGCAGAGGCTGTCATTCATGATGGAACCGAACCGCACCAATACATTTTGAGGGAGAGAGAATATGGCCACCGTTACTGCGGTACCCGCTGCGAAGATTTCTGGCGGCAGCTTCCTGATCGAGGCGTGCCCGCCGGAAAACGTTTTTACCCCGGAAGACTTCACCGAGCAGCACAAGCTCATCGCACATACCGCTGAAGAATTCGCCCTCAACGAAATTGTCCCCAATATCGAAAGGATGGAGCACAAGGAATTCTCCGTCACCCGGGAGTTGGTGAAGAAGGCAGGCGACTTGGGCCTGAGCGCGGTCGATACTCCCGAAGCGTATGGCGGCCTGCAGATGGATAAGGTCACCTCGGCGATCATCGCTGACCGCCTGGCCAGGCACGGCGGCTTCAGTGCCACCTGGGGCGCCCACACCTGTATCGGCACCCTGCCAATCGTGTATTTCGGCACGGAAGAGCAAAAGAAGAAATATCTGCCCGGGCTGGCGTCGGGCCAGATGGTGGGTGCTTATGCGCTTTCGGAATCGTCCTCGGCATCCGATTCTCTCAACTGCCGCACCCGCGCCGAGCTCTCGCCGGATGGCAGGCACTACATCCTGAACGGCGAAAAAATGTGGATCACGAACGCCGCCTTCGCCGACCTGTTTACGGTCTTCGCCAAGGTGAACGGAGAGAAGTTCACCGCCTTCCTGATCGAACGCAACTTCCCCGGTTTTTCGGTGGGCGCGGAAGAGCACAAAATGGGCATTCGCGGGTCTTCCACCTGCCCGCTCATCCTGACTGACTGCAAGGTGCCGGTGGAGAATGTTCTCGGCGAGATCGGCAAGGGACATCACATTGCCTTCAATGTTCTGAACGTCGGACGCTTCAAGTTGGGCGCGGGAAGCGTGGGTTCGGCACGCTATTGCATCGAGAGCGCCATTGCCTACGCCAAGCAGCGTAAAGCATTCGGCAAGGTGATTGCTGATTTCGGATTGATTCGCGAGAAACTGGCCAACATGGCGGTCGGCATCTTCGTCGGCGAAGCCATGGCCTATCGCACCGTGGGCATGATGGATGCGGCAATTGCGGGCCTTGGCGAGTCTCACGTCACCGATATGCCCGCAGTCCGCAAGGTCATCGACGAGTACGCCATCGAATGTTCCATCCTCAAGGTATGGGGCTCGGAATTGATCGATTCCGTCGTCGACGAAATGGTGCAAATCTACGGTGGATACGGCTTTGTCGAGGAGTACCCGGCGGAGCGCGCCTACCGTGACTCCCGCGTTAACCGAATCTTCGAAGGTACGAACGAGATCAACCGGCTGGTCATCACCGGGTTTCTGCTGAAACGGGCCATGTCCGGACAGCTACCGCTCATGCCAGCAATCAAGAAACTCATGGACGAGGTGCTTTCCGGCGCCACCGCTGACGATGGCGGGGACAGTTCCTTTGCGGCAGAGCGCAAGCTCGTCGCCAGCGCGAAGAAGATGGGTCTCTTCGCTGCCGGCATCGCAACCCAGAAATACATGCAGGCCCTCCAGGACCAGCAGGAGATCATGGGCGCGATCGCCGACATGGTGATTGAGACCTACGCCATGGAGTCCGCTTTGCTGCGCGCCCAGAAACTGGCAGCGCAGAATGGTGAGGCCGGATCGGCGCTTGCCATTGCCATGACTCAAGTCTACTTGGCGGTCGCGATCGAGAAGATCGAAAGCGCCGCAAAAAAGACGATTGCTGCCGCGAGTGAAGGCGACATGCTGCGCTCGCAAATGGCGATCGTACGTCGCCTCGGCAAGCACGAGCCATTCAACACCGTCGCCTTGCGTCAGAAGATTGCGCAAAGGGTAATAGAGGCAGGCAAATACGTTGTTGCCTAGCTGCGCTCAGTGAAGAAGACAAGCGCCAGGCCGGCTCGTGACAAGTGTGGGCATTGCGGGGTTGTGCCTGGCGATTTTCTACATTTGCTTCCGTCGCGCGTGCCTGCACGTAACGTGTTCACGGGCGATTGCGCCCGAGCCTTGACTGGCTGGACCCCTGGTCTGGGGGCCCAAGGGGCAGGTCAACCTGCACATCAGCCCTGTACCGTTTTGGGAATCGTAGTCACGGGCGATGCCGTCAAACAGGGCACACGCGACCGGCGGTGTTAACCTCGGAAGGTGGGGGCACCGCCCGGCTCCGGAAGCTGTTCTCAAGAACTTCAATGATTAGGATCATGCCTCAGCCCGGTGGCCAGGCGGTCACGCCTACCTGTGCGGGGCGTCACTGTTCCGCGGAGATTTGGGCCGGACAATAGAAGCAGAGGGTGAATAGGAGTACCGAAGACGAACAGGCGGTTGCACCCCAGCAGCGAGGAGGGAGTTATGTTCGCCGTCAGGCTAGTGAATCTCATCGAAACCCACGCTGACAGACTGTCCGAAGGTTTGCTGCACAAGCTTAGAGGCTCGGAACAGTGCAGCGAGCTGTTGCGCGAAGTGCCCGCCGACGAGTTGAAGCGGCGCACCCACGAGATCTATCGCAATCTCAACGATTGGCTCCTGACCAAGACCGAGTCCGAGATCGAGGAGCGGTACGTCGGACTCGGCATGCGGCGTGCCCGGCAAGGCGTGCCTTTCAGCGCCCTCCTGTGGGCGATCAGTGCCACCAAGGAATATCTCTGGGAGTTTCTGCAAAGAGAAGGCCTGCTGGAGGAGCCGTTGGAGCTCTTTGGCGAGCTGGAACTGCTGCACTCCCTGGAGCGTTTTTTTGACCGTGTCTTGTACTTCGCTTCGATCGGATACGAAAGCGCACGCCATGGCGAGCTCGAGCATGGGTTAGGACTCCATGTCGCTGGGCGTAAGTGAAAAGGCGGAAAATGCTGCTATGTCCGACGAATCCAACTCGCATGCGGGTACCTCTGTCCAGGAATTGGTGGACGCCCGGGCACTCGACGCCACTCGCCATGGCGAGGCTACGCGCGATTTCGAGGCGTTCCTGCGCAGCAGGATCGTAGGGCAGGACGCCGCCATTGAGGCGGTCACCGAACTCTACCAGATGTTCCTTGTGGGGATGGCTCCGCCCGACCGGCCTGTGGGCAACCTGCTGTTTCTGGGGCCCACCGGTTCCGGGAAAACCTATGTGGTCGAAGTAGTCGCGGAAGCACTGTTTGGAAATTCGCACGCTTTCATCAAGGTTGACTGCGCTGAATTTCAGGAACACCATGAAATCTCCAAGCTGATCGGCTCCCCGCCAGGTTACATTGGGCACCTCCACACTCCAGCGCTGCTGACACAGGAGGCGCTGAGCCGGTGGCACACCGACAAAACTAAACTCACGCTGCTGTTGTTCGATGAAGTGGAGAAAGCCTCAGAGGCCCTGTGGCAGCTTCTGTTGGGCATCCTCGACAAAGCCAGCCTCACGCTGGGCGATAACAGCCATGTGGACCTTTCGCAATGCCTGATCTTCATGACTTCGAACCTGGGCGCCACAGAAATGAGCAACCTGGCCGAAGGCGGCATGGGGTTCGCCACACAAGCGACGGTGGTGGACACCAGCTTCGACGAGAAGATCAGTCGCACGGCGACGGAGGCGGCGCGACGGAAATTCTCCCCCGAATTCATGAATCGTCTGGATAAGGTTGTGGTCTTCAAGACCCTGCGACCGGAACAATTGGAGCAAGTCCTGGAGCTGGAGCTGGTGAAAGTGCAGCAGCGGATCACGCGCGCGGTGGGCCAAAATCATTTCACCTTCCGCTGCACCCAGGAAGCCAAGAGATGGTTGCTCAAGGAAGGAACCGATCCCAAGTATGGTGCGCGGCATCTGAAACGCGTCATCGAACGCAACATTGTTTATGCGCTCGCCAACCTGGTCGCCACCGGCCAGGTCGCAAGTGGCGACTGCATCGACATCAGCATGAAGCCCGACGGCGGGCTGTCGTTTAGCAAGGCCGCAGCCGTTGCGCGCACACAGTCGGCGGCTGAGTAGGAGCGCGCCATGAAGAGAATCCTGGTGGTTGACGACAATGAAATGCTGTGCCGGCTGGCCTGCGACATCCTGCGCGTGGAAGGCTACCGAGCCGTCCCTGCGACCAATGCAGCCGAGGCCCTGGAAGCCTTCGAGAAGGAAGAATTCGACCTGCTGGTGACCGATTTCGTCATGCCGGGTATGAGCGGCGTGGAGTTGGCCCAGGCCATCCACGATAAGAGCCCTGGGTTCCCGGTGATCGTGATGACCGCCTACGGACCGGTCGAGTGCGAACACGTCAAGCTCTGGCTTCCCAAGGAGTACCTGTTTCCGCGACTGCTGGAGAAGATTCGGCTCTGTCTGGCCGAAGCCGAGACGAAACTGGCGAAGGTGGAGAAGTAATCTGCGGCTGAGTTCGCCGCGTCCAGCCAGGCGAAATGCCGGTAGTGGGTCAGTTTGGCTCTTGTTTTAAAGGGCGTCATCCCGAAGTCCCGCGCTTTCACCAGCGGGGCGAGGGATCTGGCGCGAAGTATTTCAAACTGACCCACTACCGAAATGCCAGATACCTCGGAGCGAGCAGTGGTTTGCGAAGCCGGTGACGATTGCTGAATCAACGACCCTCGAGGAAAGCTTTCCTTCGGTCTGAACCGCACCCTACGGTCACCCCTGCAACTCCCTAGACAAACGAAAGAAAACGATATAAAAAGAAAGGTGAATCAAAAGCGTGCTGCGGTGCGCGCTTGTCCGCGGTTCTGAGCAATCACGTGCTAAACGAAGAACGCCGGCGTGCCATCCTCGAAATACTTAATCGTGACGGCCGCGTGCTGGTCACCGACATGGCCCGTCATTTCCATACTTCCCAGGTCACCATCCGGAAAGATCTGGAGATCCTGCACGCAAGTGGACTGATGCATCGCACCCATGGGGGCGCGCTGCCGTCGCGCCAGGGTGCGCTCGAGGACCCCACGCTTCGCGAGAAAGAAAAGCTGCATCGCAAGGAGAAACTTCGCATTGCCGCGTCCGCAGCCCGCCTGGTCAAGGAAGGCCAGGTGGTGATTCTCGACTCCGGCACCACCACCAGCGCCATCGCGCGTGCTTTGCGAAACTTCCACAACCTGACGATTATCACCAACGCAGTCAACATCGCCGCCGAACTCTCTGGGACCTCGGTGGAAGTGATTCTCACTGGCGGCACACTGCGTAAGAGTTCGTTCTCGCTGGTCGGGCCAATTGCGGAGGAAACCCTGCACCGCCTGAATGCCGACATTCTTTTCCTCGGAGTCGACGGTTTTGATGTGCACTATGGCCTCAGCACACCGAATCTTCTCGAAGCCAAAGTCAACCGAGTCATGGTCGAGGTAGCGAAACGAACGGTAGCGGTCTGTGATTCGAGCAAGTTCGGCCGCAGGAGCCTGTCGCTGATCGTCCCACCCACCGCCCTGCAGGAAGTGATTACCGATGGCGGCATCCCCAAGTCCGATTTGCGCGCGCTCAAGAAAGCCGGGATCGAGGTGACCCTTGTCTGACCATGACGGTGCTGGTGCGTCCGCTCAATCCATCCTGGGGCCCGGGACCCATTCGCTGGCCGAGATCCTGTCCCAGCCTCACTGCTGGAACAGTTGCCTGAAGGAGTTGGAGCGAAGAGGATTCATTGAGGAAATCCGCGAGCCCTTCAGCGAGGCAACCGAGTGGCTGTTCATCGGCTGTGGCTCGAGCTATTACATCGCACTTACGGCAGCGGCATCCTGGAGCATGATCACGGCCCTGCGTGCACGCGCGATCCCGGCTTCCGAGTTGTTACTTTTCCCTGACTCGGTATTGGCGGGGTCGGGTGAAGTTGCGGCAGTCGTAATTTCGCGCTCCGGGCGTACTTCAGAGGCGTTGCGGGTGGCGGAAATGCTTGAAGGGGAGAAAAACATTCGCACCCTCGCAGTAACGTGCACGGGGGACCAACCGCTGGAGCAGATCTCGACCAGCACGCTTACCCTGCTGCCCGCGGATGAAGAAAGCACGGTGATGACACGTTCGTTCACCTCCATGCTTCTGGGATTGCAGTACCTGGCAGCGTGTGTGGCGGGCGATCACGCATTCGCCAAAGGCCTGCGCAAACTGCCGACCTCCGCGGAAAGGGTGCTTGGCGTTCTGCATCCGGCCATCCGTGAGTTTGTTGGGGCGCGGCAGTTTGCCGACTATGTGTGCCTGGGACAAGGACCTTTCTATGGTTTGGCCTGCGAATCCGCCCTTAAGGTCACAGAGATGTCCAGTTCCTACGCGCAAAGCTTTCACACCCTGGAATTTCGTCACGGCCCCAAATCCATCGTCAGTCCCGAAACCTTGATCCTGTTTCTTTTGTCGGAGAGCGGCTACGAGGCCGAGTGCGAGGTTCTGCAGGAAATCAAAAGCCTGGGCGGAACTACTCTCACAGTTGCCAACCAGGCGGACGAGCGTGCCCGGGCGTCGTCGGACCTGCTGATCGAGTTGGGTTTTGAGTTGCCGGAACTGGCGCGACTGGCGGCTTACGTTGTTGCCGGCCAGTTGGTTGGGCTCTGCACCGGACTGAAGAAGGGCCTTGATCCGGACAACCCGCGCCATTTGAGCCGCGTGGTGATTTTGGACGAAGAGTAGAACTGGCTTAGGCCTGTGGACAGCCTTGTGGCACCGGCATGCCTGGACTTGGTTCAGGACTAGCCGTGCCTTGGATGGGGGAGTGAAACGCCCCGACTTGCGGCCGGCGGGACGCCGGCGCTACGGCCAAAAAGAGATGCCACGATTTGACGTGACCGTTGCCGGTGAACTGAATCTGGACCTGATCCTCTACGGTCTGCCGGACGAGCTTCCGCCCGAACGGGAGTTGCTGGCTGAGCGCATGATGCTCACCCTGGGGAGTTCCTCGGCCATCGTTGCCCACAACCTGGCGGCCCTGGGCAGCCGCGTGGGTTTTATTTCGCGTATCGGCGATGACCAGCTGGGACAGATCGCTCTCGACCGGCTGGCAGCGGGCGGGGTGGATGTCTCCAAGGTGCGCCGAACCAGCGGCGCAACCAAAACCGGGCTCACGGTAATCCTGCAGCGCGAGCGTTGGCGCAACATGGTCACCTATGCGGGGACGATTTTCGAGCTGACGTTGGAAGACCTGGATCTCGCATACCTCGCAAACTCACGCCATTTCCATCTTTCGTCGTTCTATCTGCAGCGGGGGTTGCAGAGCCGGGTGGCTGTATTGTTTCAGAAGCTCAAGGCCGCCGGTTTGACCATTTCCCTGGACACCAATGATGACCCCGACGATCGCTGGCAAGGCGGATTGATGGATGCCCTCCCGTATGTCGACGTGTTTCTGCCCAATGAGCGCGAAGCCCGCAAGATCACCGGCACGGAAGATCTGCAGGCTGCGGTTGCGCGTTTGGCCAAGCTGGTGCCAGTTGTGGTTGTGAAGCTGGGGGCGGACGGGGCACTGGCGCAGCGGGGGAAGGAACGTTTCACCAGCCCCGCGGTCAAGGTGAACGCGGTGGATGCGGTCGGCGCGGGCGACAGTTTCGATGCCGGCTTTCTCTCCCAGTACGTGCGTGGCGCCGATCTGCCCACCTGCCTGGTGACCGGTAACCTGGCCGGCGCGCTCTCCACTACACGGCCCGGAGGCACAGAAGCCTTCCGCGATCGTGAGTACCAGAAAGAATTCTTCCGCGCCAACGCTGCCGGGGAAGGAGAGTAGGACTGCGGCCCCCTGGCAGAGACGAAAGAGCAACCACATGATCGACTTCCATACTCACCCCGTTCTCATCCAGGAACTGGCGAGGAAGTATCCCGATTACGAGCGCGCCTCGCGCGAGGTTTTTCATATCGGCAACAACTTCCAGCCGCTGGAAACCTTCTTTTTACAGATGGACGTAGCCGGCATCGAGCGTGCCGTACTTCTGCCGATTGATTGCCGCCGCTCGCGCAAGCTAGCGGTCAGCTCGAACCAACAGGTTGCCGAACTTTGCCGGCGCAGTGCGCGCTTCATCGGATTTGCCAGCGTAGATCCATTGCGGAAGGGCGCTGCCAAAGAACTGCAGGATGCGGTCGAGAAGCTCGGACTGCGGGGACTGAAGCTCGATCCGGCGTTGCAGGATTTCCTGCCCAGTGATCCCAAGGCCTTTGCGGTGTACGAAGCGGCGGAAGCGCTCGGCATTCCGGCGCTGGTGCACACCGGCACGAGTTGGGCGCCGCAGACGCCGCTCGAGCGCTGCCATCCGCTGCTCTTCGAACCGCCGGTTTGCCGCTTCCCCAAACTTAACTTCGTGTTGGCCCATTTCGGCTGGCCGTGGGTGTGGGATGCGATTGCCATGGCGTTGAAGTATCCGAATGTGTATCTGGATACATCGTGTTTGTACTACGACAGTCCAAAAGAGTTCTTCCAGTTCGTCTTCAGCAAGCAGGTGCCGACGACCCTGATCGAGCGCAGCCTGCGCAACAAAGTTGTCTTCGGCTCAAATTACCCGCGGGTGGAAATCAAGAACATGGTGCACGCGCTCAAGAGCCTGGCCTTGACCGAAGGCTGCCTGCGCCAGATTTTCGTGGAAAACGCCGAGCGGCTATTGGAAAGACCCAAACCACAGCGGACGCGGAGGAACTGAGATGATCATCAAGCTCGAACGCATCCAAGTCCAAACCCGCAAATCCGAAGAAGCCATCAACATCACGCCGGTGGTCGAGGAAATCGTTCGCAGGTCGGGCGTCCGCAACGGCATGGTGAATGTGATGAACCTGCACACCTCCGCGGGTCTTCTGGTCACCGAAGGCATTCCCTGCCTGGAAGAAGACATCCTTACGCACTTCTCGCGGCTTATGCCGGAAGACGAGGACTATCACCACCGGCGTTATCTCGACTACGACGGCCGCCTGGGCTTCAATGCGGACGCTCACTTAAAGAGCCTGCTCGGGGGAATCAGTTGCTGTTTCCCGATCGAAGACGGAAAAGTTGTGAGAGGCTCACGCCAGACCATCTATTTCATGGAATATGATGGCCCACTCGAGCGCACTTACGTGGTGCAGGTGCTCGGGGAGTAGGCTGCCGTTGTTGATTGCAAGCTATCCTCTACTGCGATACTTCCAGCAGCAAATGCTCCTTGAATTCCGTGGCTAACCTGGGAGCTTTCTCGGCGGTGGCTTCTACCTTGCCCAGGTCCTGCCCGTAGGCGTAGTCCATTACGTGATACGTTCCCGGCTTCAGCCCGCGCAATTCCACTTCGCCTTTCCATGCTGCAGAAGTCGGCGCGAAGAAGGCGTAGTACATCTTGCCGTCCTTCTCGATCGCGTAGCCCTCAGGCACGTCGTAGCCGTACACATAGAGGTTGCGGAACGTCCCCTTGGAGAGCATCTTCTGGTTATAGATGCCGATCCATTTCTTCCAGTGTTCTTCTTTGGCTTGGGTGAGCAGCACGGGTTTGTATTTCGGTCCGGGATCGGGCCAGACGAACTTGGTGCCGACGACGCCGCCAGTGCCGATGGTGGACGCGAAATCCGAACCGTGCTCTTTCCAATCAGTGCCCACACGTGTCATGGCCGAAAGTTCCACGTGGTCCCCGTACACGGCGGCTTCGGGCCCCAGCAACGCCTTGTACATCTTGATGCGGCGACGCACCTGCACCGCGCCCACCGGATCAGCCGTCACGGCCTGGTCGATGTAAGGCAGCCAGGCGAGCGAGGGAGGGGTTCCGCAAGGGCAGGCCTGGGTCACGCTCTCCGGCTTGATGGCGCGCGTAGTTTGAAAGATGGTCTTGTACACGTCAGCCATGGCGTTGACCGAATCCTGCGGCGATTTGTGATGATGCGCCGGGTTGTAGCACATGGGCACGGTGTAGATGTTGTCGAGCTTGGAGCCGTCGAAGCCCCAGTCGCGGATGAACTTCTCCGTCAACTGCTTGTAGTAGGCCTGGACTTCGGGCACGGCCGGGCACAGCGTAGCGAGATCCCGCACCATGCGCGCATGTTTGCCGTTCTTGTCGAGGATGAGCCAGTCGGGATGCTCCTGCGCCACTTTCGACACCACGTACTTGTGTGACTCGTATTTGCCCTGGCCGTCTTCCACGCCGAGTGGAAGCCACCACAGTTGCACCAGCTCGCCTTGCTTGTGGAAGTCGTCCACCATCTTCTTTATGGAGTCGCCGGGGAAGGTGTCGGGGCGCGGGTTCCAGTCGCCGTAGTTATCGAACCAGCGATCATCCAGTGTTGCCCACTTGATACCGAACTCCTTCAGCTTGGGAATCGTGCCCAGCATCTGCGCCGGTGTGACATTGAATTCATATCCCCAGCCGCACCAACTCACGTTGTAGGCCTCGTTGGAGGGCTTGGGCAGGTTCCATCCTTCCGTTGCCAGCACGCTCGACCACGTGCGCAGCGGTTCATAAAAATCGCCCGAATACACAGCCAGGAAACTGCGTGGAGTGGAGTAGGTTTCGCCCGCCTTCAGCGCAGTGTTGGCTGGAATCACGATCGAAGCATTCACCCGCGAGTCATTCTCGACTTTTACCGGAAGTGAGAGAGTCAGGGGCAGCGTCTCTACGTGTCCAATGGCTTCGCCCACCGAGCCTGTCCAGAAAGCCACGACGGGAATTCCACCACCGTAACCGCCTTTGACCATCTCTCCCATCGCGTTCGGCTGGGAGAAGTTTCGCGTCAACTTCTCGACGTCATCCTTACCCCAGTCATAGCTCGAGCCATGAAACGACCACATGTCGTAAGGCGCAGCCTTGGGCTGGGCCAGGGTCGCATTGAAGCGATGGCGTTGGACCACGGCCTGATCTATCTCGACTTCAGCCGGACCGTCATTCTTGTACTCGAGGGAGGTCAGTAGAAGGTTGGGAAAGTCGTCGTAAGCCTCTACCGTGAGTATTCTCCGCAGGGTGGTTCCGGAAGGTCCCAGCGGACGTGCAGGGATTTCGATTCGCTTGCCCGCGCCCATCTTGCCAATCGCCTCCAGAACTTTGGCCTGTCCGAAGTCGAGCACAAAATAAACTTCCTTCCCGTTGGCGACCACGTAATCGCTATCGACCGGCTGGCCCGTGCCCGGCTCATCAAGCGTGAGCTTCTTGCCATCTTTCAACAGAAAGCCCTGCACGTATCCGGAAGGCAGTACCTGGAACTCCGCCGTGCTGGTGGTGAGCACCAACGGCCCGCCGTTATTCACCACGACTTTGGCGACGGAGGGCTTCGATGGCGGCTCTGCCTCATTTTTTGCCATTGGCGAACAGCTCGTGTTCAGCAACAGGGTTCCGGTCACCAGCAGAAGAAGGAATCCGGTCAGGACGGAAAGACGGAAGTATCGAAGAGAACGTACGGTCATTGTGCCCCCTTTCTCGCTTGCGCCGCGCTTTTGAACTGGCGGAACAATCGCTCCGCATTCAGGTGATAAATCTTTTCCAGCACCGGGTCGGGCAAGTCGAGCCCGTAAATCTTCCAGCGCCCCTGCGCCGGATAGCCCCAGTAATCAAAATACTCGTCCGCGGTCTCCAGCCAACGAAAATGATTGCGATACATCACTTCATCCATTCCGTTATCGGTACCGAACATAATTCGGTCCTGGTATTTGAGGAAAAATTCGCGCGCCTGCCGCGGCTGCCGCCCCAACTCCGCCTCGCGCGCCCCGAACTCCACCATCACATTGGGATACTGGTCGAGCATGTGAGCCACCCAATCCAGGTTTTCCGGCCAGCCCATATGCAG
>JBGPJK010000006.1:0-38965 GCA_041485425.1 Terriglobia bacterium
CACTTGCCGCAGGACTCGGTCATGCAAAAATCCATGAAGTACTTGGCGACGTCGACCATGCAGGAGCTGTCGTCCATGACGATCATGCCGCCCGAGCCCATGATGGAGCCGGCCTTGGCGAGCGATTCGTAATCCACCGGCATATCGAGGCACTCGGAGGGCAGGCAGCCGCCCGAGGGCCCCCCGGTCTGCACCGCCTTGAACTTTCTGCCCTCGGGAATGCCGCCGCCGATTTCGAAGACGATTTCCCGCAAGGTGACTCCCATGGGCACTTCCACCAGGCCGGTGTTCTGTACCCGGCCGGCCAGCGCGAAGACTTTTGTACCCTTGCTCTTGGCGGTTCCGATCTGGGCGTACCACTCTCCGCCGTTGCGGATGATGGGCGGAACATTGGCAAAGGTTTCGACGTTGTTGATGAGGGTGGGTTCCCCGAAGAGGCCTTCCTGCGCGGGATAGGGAGGCCGCGGACGCGGGGTGCCGCGCTTGCCTTCGACGGAAGAGATGAGCGCGGTTTCTTCTCCGCAGACGAAGGCGCCGGCGCCAAGCCGCAAGTCGATGTGGAAATTGAAACGCGTGCCGCAGATGCTGGAGCCCACCAGGCCCAGGCGCTCGGCTTGCCGGATGGCGGTGCGCAGCCGCTTGATGGCCAGCGGGTACTCGGCGCGTACGTAGATGTATCCCTCGGACGCGCCCACTGCGTAGGCCGCAATCAGCATCCCTTCGAGCACGCGATGGGGATCGCTTTCCAGCACGCTGCGATCCATGAAGGCGCCGGGATCGCCTTCATCAGCGTTGCAGATGACGTACTTGGCTTTGCCGGCGGCTTTGGAAACCGTGCTCCACTTCAAGCCGGTGGGATAACCCGCGCCCCCACGTCCGCGCAGGCCGCTGTTGGTTATTTCCTGGATCACTTCAGCAGGGCTCATCTCGGTCAGGGCCTTGATGAGCGCTCCATATCCCGCTGCGCCGATGTAGTCCTCAATGCGCTCGGGGTCGATGATGCCAGAGTTCTCCAGCACGATCTTCTTCTGACGCTGGAAGAAGGGGACGTCGGTGGGGCACAGCAGGCGGGTAACGGGCTGGCCCTCGACGCTATCGAGGATCTCGGCGGCATCGGCAGCCGCAACCTTCTTGTACATGGTGCCGCTGTCGGTGGTCACCAGCGGGCCTTCTGCGCACAGCCCCATGCAGCCCACGCCCTTGGTCTGGCAGCGATTCTCCCAGCCGCGGCGGGTGATGTCCTTGTCGAGCGCGTCTTTGACCCCCTGGCTCTGGCAGGAGAGGCATCCCGCCGCAACGCAGACATTGACGCGATGGGCGACGCGGCCCTGCGCTTCGTGTTCGGATTCGGCGATCTGCTCCAGTTCCTCAGGCGTCATGAGAGTTCCATTGGGCCAGGCGTTCCCGCACTCCATGGGAAGTGACCTTGCCAGCTACGTCGTGGTCGTAGACCACGGCGGGGGCGAGGCCGCAGGAACCGAGGCAGCGGGCGGTCAGAAGCGAGACCTTTCCGTCAGCCGTGGTCTCGCCGGGCATGACTCCCAGGTCTTTTTGCACGGCGTCCAGCAATTGCGGCGCGCCCTTGATGTAGCAGGCGGTGCCCATGCAGACCACGCAGGTGTGCTCCCCGGCCGGTTTCAGGGTGAAGAAGTGATAGAAGGTGGCAACCCCGTAGGCCCGGCTGAGAGGAACGCGCAAGGATGCGGCCACATATTTGAGGGCGTCCACATCCAGGTATCCGAAGGCCTCCTGGACGGTGTGCAGGGTTTCAATCAGGCCGCGGGACTGCTGGCCCAGGCGGCGCATGGTGGCGTCCACCAATCGCCAACGTTTGTCCTGGTTGGGGGCTACGGGCCGGGCGAAGTCAATCGGCGTGCTTGCGACCATGCTTGCCTGCTCCTCATCACCGGCTTGCAGCCTACCGGCGGAGAGAGTCATTAACCAGCTAGTTTAGGGAGGAGGGGGCTGAGCCGACTGTGATGGATGTCACTGGACGACGTGTAAATTCGCACGTAAGAGGTGACCAAAGGTCGGGGCCAAGCTCTTCCAAGTTTCGCGACGGAATTGAGGGGTGCGGCAGAGACTTAACAGATTGCTTTCGGAGCGGAGCGATGGGCGGCGACCAGGGCCTGCCCAAGGCTTAAGCCGCCGTCTCCGGCAGGAACTTCGGCGTGGGGGAAGACCTCGAATTCGGCGGCGGACAGACGCGACTCGAGCCGCTGGGACAGGTAGACGTTGTGGAAGGTTCCTCCGCTCAAGCAAACGCGGTCCAGCCCGGTTTGCTTCCGCAGGAGGTTCGCGATCTGCACCAATGCCTCGACCAGGCCGTTGTGGAAGCGCCGGCTGATGCTTCCAGCGGGAACGTCTGTGCTCAGGTCGTTCAGCAACGCCTCGAATAGTGGACGCGTGGCGATGAGCCAGTGCTCGCCGTCGGGGATCAGCCCGAGCGGGTAGGCTGCGTTGTCGTCTGAGGGCGTAATCGCCATTTCCAGCTCGATGGCAGCCTGCGCCTCGTAGCTCACCTGCTGGCGGATTCCGATCAGGGCGGCGACCGCATCGAACAGGCGACCGCAACTGGAAGTCAGGGGCGAGTTCACCTTGTGCTCGATCATTCTCAGAAGGGTTTCAGTCTTCTGCCGGTCAATTTGACGGACAAAGGGAATCGACAAGCCCAGAAAGTCGCGGCCGAAGTGATGTGCCAGGTAGCTGACCGCCATGCGCCAGGGCTCGCGGATGGCGGCCGAGCCACCGGGAAGCGGGATGTACTCGAGATGGGCGGCGCGCTCAAAGTTTTCGTAGCCGGCGATCAACACTTCCCCGCCCCAGATGCAGCCGTCGGTGCCGTAGCCGGTTCCGTCCAGGGCAAAGCCGATGACGCTCCCGTCGAGGTGGTTTTCCGCCATGCAACTGGCGATGTGGGCGTGATGATGCTGGACGCCGACCAGGTGTACTCCCTGCTGCTCGAGTGCCCAGCGGGTGGAAAAGTAGTCGGGATGCAGGTCGTAAGCAACGATTTCCGGCTGGATTTCGAGAATGGTTTCGAGATGTTCGACTGCTTCGGCGAAGAACTTGTAGCTTTCAACGTTTTCGAGATCTCCAATGTGCTGGCTCAGAAACGCGTGCTTGCCCTTGGTGAGGCAGATGGTGTTCTTCAGTTCACCTCCGACTGCGAGCACCGGCGGTTGTTCTTCCTTGAGAAATACGGGTACGGGGACGAAGCCGCGCGAGCGGCGTAACTGCCGCGTTTTTCCGCTCGCGATTCGCACCACCGAATCATCGCAGCGCAGCAGGATGTCGCGGTTGTGGACGAGGAAATAATCGGCGAGACCATGGAGGCGGGCGATCGCTTCCCTGTTATCGATGGCGATCGGCTCGTCGCTGAGGTTGCCGCTGGTCATGACCAGCGCAGTGAACGAGCCCTCCGCCAGCAGCAGGTGGTGCAACGGCGTGTAAGGCAGGAAAATTCCCAGGTAGCGATTGCAGGGGGCAACTTCTTCTGCAACCGGGCTGGGATGCTTCCTGGGAAGCACGACGATGGGGCGCTGCACCGACTCCAGCGCCGCGCTTGCAGTGCTGTCCACTGCGCAGAGCTGCTGCGCGGCCTCGACACTCGGGACCATGATGGCGAAGGGCTTTCCCACGCGACGCTTGCGCTGGCGGAGAAGGGCGACCGCGGCGGGCTTAGTTGCGTCCACCGCGAGGTGAAAGCCCCCGAGGCCTTTGACCGCGACGACCAGGCCGGCATCCAAGCCGGCGACGGCCTCGGCGATGGGATCGCGGCAGTCGATTCGCTGCCCGCTCCTGTCCCAGAGTTCCACCCGCGGGCCGCAGGTCCAGCAGGCATTCGGCTGGGCATGGAAGCGACGGTTGAGCGGGTGGTCGTATTCCGCCTGGCACGCCGGGCACATGGGGAAGACCGCCATGGAAGTGCGCGGACGATCGTAGGGAATGTCGCGAACGATGGTGAAGCGCGGGCCGCAGTTGGTGCAATTGATGAAGGGGTAGCGATGGCGGCGGTCCGACGGGTCGAAGAGCTCGCGCAGGCAGTCGGAACAGACGGCGACGTCTGGAGAGATCAGGGTACGGACGGCCTCGCCACTGCGGCTGCCGAGAATGCGGAACTCGTGGTCCCGGTTGCAGGGCACCTCGCGCACGGCGACGCTGGTGATGCGCGCCAGTGGCGGTGCTTCACGCGGCAAGCGTGCGACGAAGTCTTCAATGGTTTCGACTGGGCCCTGGATTTCGATGGAAACGCCGGCGGGGGTGTTGCGGATGCTGCCGGCGAGGTGGTGTCCTGTGGCGAGGCGGTATACATAAGGACGGAAGCCGACTCCCTGCACTATGCCCGAAACTTCAATTTGCCGGCGAACTTCCATACCGCACCTAGGTCACCGTTGCTGCCGTCATCAACTTCACGGCATGCTGGCGATGCTCCAGCCAGGTCCTCCACTCGTGAAGGCCATGGCCGGTGAGACAAGACACCTTCAGGATCTCCATCCCCGGGTGTACGCGGCGTGCATTCTCAACCGCAGCGTTGATGTCGAACGGGACATATGGCAGCAGATCGATTTTGTTCAGGATGAGCAATTCCGACTTGAAGAAGATCGACGGATACTTCAGCGGCTTGTCTTCACCCTCGGTGACGCTCAGCACCACGATCTTGGCCGCTTCGCCCAGGTCGTAGCTGGACGGGCAGACCAGGTTGCCTACGTTCTCGATGAACAGGAGATCGATATCCTCGAGACGCCAGTCCGCGAGGTGGCGCTCGATCATGCGGGCATCGAGGTGACAGGTGCCACCGGTGGTGATCTGCTTCACCGGAAAACCGAAGCGCCTGAGCCGGGCCGCGTCGTTTTCGGTCTGAATGTCGCCAGTGAGCACGGCCACACGCTCATGGCGCGACAAGTTTTCCAGGGTACACTCGAGCAGGCTGGTCTTGCCTGAGCCGGGAGAGCTGATCAGGTTGAGGCAGAGAACGCCATGCTCCTGAAATCGCGCCCGTAACTCGGCGGCGATGCGGTCGTTCTCACTGAGTACTTTTCGTTCCAGCGGCACTCGGTTCATGGTCTTCCACCTCCAGGTAGGCCAACTCCAACTCGTCTCCGGCGATGCACTCGGTTTGCACGGCGCGGCACTGCGGACACTGAAAGTTGTAATCCTGCACAATGAATTTCTGCCCGCACGCATTGCAGCGATGGCGGCGAGGACAGATTTCGATTTCCAACTGCAGTGATTCCAGATCGGTCTCGCGGGTGATGGCCTCGAAACAGAAGCGCAAAGCGTCCTGATCGACGGCCGCCAGCTCTCCGATGCGGACCCCAACCTTGCAGGGATAGGTTCCCGGGTAGCGCGCCGCTTCGGTTCGGACGGCTTCGAGCACGGCGTTGGCGATTCCCATCTCGTGCATGTTTTCCTCAACAGATGCGCGGCAGCTGGTCGCCCGCAAGCATGTCGACAATCCGCGTGGTGCCGAACGCGGTGCGCATGGTCACCAGGCCGGGATTGTCGTTTTACGGTGCCGATGATCTGCGCATCGGCGCCCAACGGATGGCGCCGCATCGCTTGCAGCACTTTATCGGCGACCGTGGCTTCCACGATGGCGATCAGCTTGCCTTCATTGGCCACGTACAGCGGGTCGAGTCCCAGCAGTTCGCAGGCGCCTTTCACTTCTTCGCGCACCTGGATGGCGCGTTCTTCCAGCTCAATACCCACGTGCGACTGCGCTGCGATTTCATTCAGGGCACTGGAGAGCCCGCCACGGGTAGGATCTCGCATGCACCGGATCTCGCCGGTGACCTGGAGCATGTCTGCCACCAGGGTGTGCAGCGCTGCGCTGTCGCTTTCGATGGCGCTTTCAAATTCCAGGCCTTCGCGTTGCGCCAGGATGGCGATGCCGTGCTCCCCGATGGAGCCGCTGAGCAGCACCTTGTCGCCGGGGCGAGCACGATCGGCGGAGAGTTCGAGGCCGTCGGGTACGACGCCAATGCCGGTGGTGTTGATAAACAGGCCGTCGCCCTTGCCCTTCTCCACAACTTTGGTGTCACCTGTGACCACCTGCACACCGGCTGCGGCCGCGGCCTGCTGCATGGAGTTCACGATGCGCCGCAGATCGTCCATCGAAAAACCTTCTTCGATGATGAAGGCGGCACTGAGAAACAGGGGCTTCGCTCCGCCCATGGCCAGGTCGTTGATGGTTCCGTGGACTGCGAGAGAGCCGATGTCGCCGCCGGGGAAGAACAGCGGCTTGACCACGAACGAGTCGGTGGTCAACGCCAGGCGCAGCCCGTTGATGTTCACAATTGCCTGATCGTTTAGCTGCGAGAGCACCGGATTTTGCAGGGCGGGGAGGAACAGGTCGCGGATCAGCTCTGCGCTGAGCTTGCCGCCGCTGCCATGGCCGAGCAGAACCGTGTCCCGGGCCGGCAGCGGCGTCGGGCAACTCAGTTCGGCAATGGTCTTCACCGGCATGTTGTTCTCCTAACTCACGGCCGCGTGACGGCGATAGCGATAGTAGGCGGCGCAGGCACCCTCGCTGGAAACCATCGGCGCGCCGAGAGGATTCTCCGGGGTGCAGCGCATTCCGAAAGCGGTGCAGTCGGTCGGCTTCTTCAGGCCTTGCAGAACCTGGGCGCTGATGCACTCGGCGGGTTCGTCCACACTCAGTTCCGTAAGCTCGAAAACGCGATTGGCGTCGTAAGCCGCGTACTCTTCACGCAAGCGCAGGCCACTTCGGGGGATCATTCCGATGCCGCGCCACTTCTGGTCGGCAATTTCAAATACATCTCGGATGACTTGCTGGGCCGGGAGATTGCCCTGGTAGCTGACGGAGCGTACGTACTGGTTCTGCAGTTGCGCTTCTCCCACCTCCAGTTGCTTGACCAGCATGAGGACGGCTTCCAGCAGGTCTACGGGTTCGAAGCCGCCGACCACAATCGGAACCCGGAAATCACGGACCAGTTCCTGGTACTCCCCACAGCCCATGACCGTACAAACGTGCCCCGGAGCGATGAAGCCCTGCACGCGGTTTTCGCGCGAGGCCATCAGCGCCCGTATGGCGGGCGGCACCAGCACGTGCGACACCAGCATGGAGAAATTCGCCAGGCCCGCCCGCTTGGCTTGCCAGGCAGCCATGGCATTCGCGGGCGCAGTGGTCTCGAAGCCGATGGCGAGAAAGACGACCTTGCGGAATGGATTGGCCAGGGCGATCTTCACCGCCTCGGTGGGCGAGTAGGCGACGCGCACGTCGGCACCCTGCGCCTTGGCACGAAACAGGTCAGAGCGCGAGCCGGGGACGCGCAGCATGTCGCCGTAGGAAACCAGGATCACATCGGGACGTGACGCGAGTGCGATGGCCTTGTCGATGGTCTCCAGCGGGGTGACGCATACCGGACACCCCGGGCCATGCACCAGTTCGAGATCGCGGGGCAGGAGTTCGTCGAGGCCGTAGCGCATGATGGTGTGGGTCTGGCCGCCGCAGATTTCCATCAGCACCCAGGGGTGGGTGGCGCACTGCCCGATTTCGGCTGCCAGGGCGCGGGCAATGCGCGCGTCGCGATACTCATCGATATACTTCATGGCGCGTTCCCCGTCCGGCGTACGGTGCGGCACTCGAGACGCAGCCCGCCGCAAGATGGCGTTGTCTGCTGCGGCGCGCACCTGAAAACACTCTAGTTCCCGGCAAACCGGCTATCGGTGATGAGCATCACAAGGGCCGGTGACCCCAGGCACGATGCGCGGTGCGCGGCGATAGTAGAATCTAGGCTTCCGTAGTGTCGGCGGAGAGAGGCTGCACCCCTATGCTGTTGCTGGCGATGATTTTTGGGGCGGGCGTCCTGCATGGACTGGGCCCGGACCACCTCGCCGCGATCACCGCCTTCGGGGCCATTGCGGGCCGCAGCTTCCGCCGGGTGGCTTTCTTCTCGCTGCGCTTTGCCGGGGGGCATGCGGTGGTGATTGGCGGGGCCGCGCTGCTGGCGCACTACGGGCGGATGGCCTTGCCGATGACTTGGGAACGCGGGTTTGACCTGGTCGCGGCCACCCTGCTGATTGTGACCGGGCTGGTGTTGAGCCTGGGCCTGATCACGGGACGCTTGTCGATCCACGCCCACGGACACCATCACGGCGAGGGCGAACATCGCCATGTTCACGCACACCTTGGCAGCGCGGCCGCGCACCAACACAGCCACGGCCGGCTGGCCTGGCTGCTGGGAGGTTTGTTCGCCATGGGTGGGGCTCGCAGCCTGCTGCTGATTGTGCCGGTGGCATTGGCCCAGACTTTCGCCGTGTCCATGCTGCGCATTGCGGCTTTCACCGCGGGGATCGTGGTCTCGATGGCGGCATACGGCTTTGTCGCCGGCGGTTTCTTGACCCGTGCCAACCAGCAAGCCGGAAATCCACAAAGACAGCAACTGATTTTTCGTCTGACCACGGCTTGTGTAGCGCTGTTCTGCATCGTCGCCGGGCTGATCACTTTTTCTGAGCGCCTGCATTCGTAACCGAAGTGCGGTGCAACGAGGTATTTCCATGAGTGACCCGAATCCCATTGAGTTTCCGGATTCGTCCCGGCTGGCGGAACTTACTTTGCGCGGATGTGAGGTGGCGCGGCTGGCAGCACGGGCGGTGGCTGAGGGGATTACCTCGGGATCCGGCGCGTTGCGCGAGCAGGTTGGCAAGTACGAGGAAGAACTGGATACGCTGGACCGCCAGATCAACGAGGAAGTGACCGCCGCCATTGCCGGGGTTTCGGAGACAGAAGCTCGTGAACTGCTCGCCTGCCTCAAGTTGATCCTTGAATTGGAGCGCATCAGCGATCTGCTGCTCAATGTGGCCAACCGCCTGGAAACCGTGGGCCCGCGATTGCAGGAGCAAGACGCCCAAGACCTGTCGCGGATGGCGGCCATTGTTGCTGAAATGCTCAGCCACGTTGCCGAGGCCTTTTCGTCGCGTGATGTGAGGCGGGCGCTGCAGGTTCTGAAGGCTGATGCGGAACTGGATCGGCTGCGGAACATGGTCTTTGTCCGGCATATCGAAAATCCACGCAACGAGCCCAGGCAGGAAAGTTTTCATCTGGTGTTTGTCAGCCAGGCACTGGAACGGGCTGGAGACCACGCCAAGAACCTGGCGGAAGAAATTTGTCACCTGGTCAGTGGCCGGAGCGTGCGCCACATCCTGCGGGAATATGACCGGCCGGTGGAGCAGGTGTACCTGGAACGGATGCGGCGGAGTGGGAAGTAGAGCGGGCTCTAGGCTCTGGGATTTAGGCTCTGGTTCGCGCAGCTCCCACTCTGGTGAAGGCCTTGATGAGGCCATTCAGTAATCGTCCAACTTCGTCGGACTTTTCTCGCAACGCCGATGCTTGTTCGTCGGTTAGATAACCTAGTCGCTGGGCGATACGCAATTGCGTTTGGATCTCATATACTGACCCTCGCGAACAGTTCAAGAACTGGATCGGTTCCTTATCAGACCCGCGGCCTTTCCCCTCGGCGACGTTGCTTGCGACCGATACTGCTGCCCTTCTTAGCTGACTCGTCAGACCGAACATCTCATGCTTCGGAAATGCTTCGGTATCACGATAAACCTGGAGAACAAGCTCCATTGCCCTTTGCCAAGCCAAGAGATCTTCAAAGGTGCCGCTCACAACGTAAGTTCCTTCCCTTCGAGCTGCGGCAGAACCTAGAGCCCAAAGCCTAGAGCCTAGAGCCTAATTCTTCGTCCAACACGCCCATTTCTTCGAGTAATTTGTAGGTACGCTCGGCTTCTTCCGTATCCACGCGGCTGATGGCGAAGCCCACGTGAACCATGACGTAGTCGCCTACGGCGGCTTCGGGAACAAAATCCAGGCAGATGGGGCGCACGATTCCGCCAAACTGCACGCGAGCAACGCACATGCCGTCGCGCTGTTCACGGTCGAGAATCTTGCCTGGAATGGCCAGACACATTCGCGGTTTTCTCCTTAATACAATTTTAGCCCGCCGCTCGCTCCAAAGGCTGTGACCACCGACACAAGAGGTCGAGGGCAGCCGAAACCAACTGGGGAATGGCAGCTTCCACTTCCTGGGACAGTTCCGTACCCCATTCCGTAGAAGCCGGTTGTACTCCGAGCAAAATGATTTCCTGCGGCGGCTTGGCCATGAGTTGAAGCGTGCCGAGGAGATCGGCCAGACCGGCCAAGTGGACGCTGCCGCTGCCGCGCAGGCGGCGGATCTCGTCTCCGGTCAGGCAGACAACGGTACCGGCGGGTTTGCCCACGTCCACCGCATCCAGCACAAGCACGCGGCGGGCATCCCAGACATACGGAAGCAGCGCCAGGCCGAGGGTGCCGCCTTCAATCAGGTCGATGTCTGGCGGGACGTCGGGCGCCTCTTTGAGCCGCTGCACGGCGTAGACGCCCACCCCATCGTCGGAATGAATGACATTGCCTAGCCCCAGCACCACCGTGCTGGCTGTTTGGGTTGCGTCCAGGTTCATCGTGTCCTCCGTAAGCTAATGTCTTCTTCCAGTTCGTCGCTGGGGACGAATTTGTACCCCGTAAAAATGCTCTCGATCAGGCCGTTGCGCTCTTCCCAGGAGACCAGCACCGCGCTGTAGACGTGATGGATGACGAAGATGAAGGAGCTGAACATGATGCAGAAGTGCATCAGGCGCAGGTTCTGGATATCGATCAGCCGCGGCAGCCAGCCGATGAGCGCGTTGAGCACGCTGCTGCTCCGCACCTGGCTATAGAGCGCCAGGCCGGTCAGGATCTCGATGAACATCAGCAAGAACATGACCAGGTAGGTCACTGCCGCGAGTGCGTTATGTCCCACGTGGTGCAACAGGTCTCTGCGCAGGAAGCTGTAGTAGGCCACCATGCCGCCCATGCCTCGCCATTGCCGGCGGTGCAGCGGAACGAAGGCGCGCCAGTTGGACCAGTTGTTGCCCACGAAAAACCAGTACAAACGCAGCAAGAACGCCGCGATGAACACGAACGCGGCTACCAGGTGGGTGAAGCGCATGGTCGCCATCAGGAAAATTGTGCTGCTCTTCCCCACAATGAACGGGTTGTGCATGTAATAGCCGGTAACCGAAAGAACCACGACGGGCAGGAAGATGAACCAGTGCGAGACGCGCACCGGAAGCTCCCACACGTACACGCGAACCGGAGCAAAGGTCGAATCGGGGCTATGCGCCTCTGACCATGAGTACTGGCGTAAGTCGCTCATCTGCGGCCTCCTGTCTCAGCTCGCCTTCAGGACCCGGTAGCGGCGTCCGCGGGCATCCACCACATGCACGGCGCAAGCCAGGCAGGGATCGAAAGAGTGGATGGTGCGCAGGATTTCCAGCGGACGTTCCGGATCGGCAATCGGCGTCTTCAGCAGCGAAGTCTCGTAGGCGCCCCGCTTTCCGTTGGCATCCCGCGGTCCGGCATTCCAGGTAGTCGGAACGACAGCCTGGTAGTTCTTGATTTTCTTGTCTTCGATTTGCACCCAGTGCGCCAGCGCACCCCGCGGCGCCTCGTGGAAACCGAAGCCCTTCGCCTCGCGAGGCCAGGTATCGGGATCCCACTTCTCGCCGTTGTGGACACGGAGGTCACCGTGGTCGAGGTTCGCGCCTAACTCGTCTACCCACTTGCTGACGTGCCGAGCCAGGAGCTGCGCTTCAATGGCACGGGCGGCAATGCGACCGAGCGTCGAGAACAAAGCGGTGGGCTGGGCATTCAGCTTGCCCAGCGCAGCGTTGACCAGATCCTTGACCTCCTGGTGGCCGGAGGCATACGCCACCAGCATGCGCGACAGCGGGCCCACTTCCATGGGCTGGTCCTGGTAACGCGGCGACTTCAGCCAGGAATACTTCTGTTCGGTCTCCAGGTGCTCGTAGGGAGGTTGCGGCCCGGTGTACTTGGGATTGGTCTCGCCTTCGAAAGGATGTTTTGCCTTCTGGTCACCGTCGGAGTAGTCGTACCAGGAATGGGTGACGTACTCGGTGACGTTGGCGGGATCAAACGGGTGCACCTTGGACAGATCGCGGTTCATGATGATGCCGCGGGGCAGGAAGAAGCGCGATGGGTCCTTGATGCTGGCCTGCGGAAAGCAGCCATAGGCGAGGAAGTTTCCAAGGTTCTCGCCGCGACCGAACCAGTCAGGATAGAAACTGGCGACCGCGAGCACATCGGGGATGTAAACCTTTTCCACGAACTCCTGGGCCTTGCCCGCCAGTTCGCTCAGGAAGGTGATGCGCTCGGGATTGATGGTCGCCTGGGGTTCGTTGGGATCCATGGCCGTGGCCATTCCGCCGACCAGGTAAGTCTGCAGGTGCGGGTTCTTGCCGCCCAGCACGGCATGGATGCGGATGAACTCCCGCTGGAACTCCAGGGCTTCCAGATAATGCGCCACCGCCAGCAGGTTGGCCTCTGGCGGCAGGTGGTAGGCAGGATGGCCCCAGTATCCGCTGCTGAACAGGCTCAACTGCTTGCTCGCTACCAGCGCCTTTAGGCGATCCTGGATGGCTTTGAAATAGTTCTTGCTGGATTTGGGCCAGTCGGAGATCGATTCGGCCAGTTGCGAGGTCTTGCCGGGATCGGCTTTCAGGGCGAGCGTGACGTCCACCCAGTCGAGCGCGTGCAGGTGGTAGAAGTGGATCACGTGGTCCTGGACGTGTTGCGTTCCCGCGATGATGTTGCGGATGATGCGGGCGTTTTCCGGGACTTCGAGCCCGAGCGCATCTTCCACCGCGCGCACCGAGGTGAGGGCGTGGACGGTGGTGCAGACTCCGCAGATGCGCTGCGCCCAGATCCAGGCTTCACGCGGATCGCGTCCGCGCAGAATCAGCTCGATGCCGCGAAACATGGTTCCGGAGCTCCAGGCATCGGAGACCGCGCCGCCATCCACCTGGGCTTCGATGCGCAGGTGGCCTTCAATTCGGGTGACCGGGTCGACTACGATCCGTGCCATAGGCTCCTCCTATTCCTTCGTCTTTGCCGGGGGCGGTTGAATGGCTGCCGCTCGGGTCCGCATGCGATCGCGCACGGCGCTGGCGATACCGTGGACAACAGTCCCGGCCGCCACAGCAGCAGTCACGCCCAGGCCGATTTGACCTGCTGTTACATCCACGCCGAACCCTGGAACGTCGGGCAGGCGGTCGTAGAACGGAGAGCGCGTATCCCAGAAGCGGTGGGAGGCGCAGCCCAGGCAGCCATGACCGGCCTTCACCGGCCAACTGGTGCCGTCGTTCCAGCGAACGGTGGGACAGTTGAAGGTCGCCTGCGGCCCCTTGCAGCCCATCTTGTACAGGCACCAACCCTTGCGATGACCCTCATCGCCCCATTCTTGGGTGAAGCGTCCAGCGTCATAGTGGGCGCGGCGCTCACACTGGTCGTGGATGATGCGCCCGTAGGCAAACAGCGGCCGGTTGTACTGGTCCACGGCGGGTAGTGCACCGAAGGTCAGATAGTGCACGAGCACGGCAGCAGTATTGGCCGGATTCTGCGGGCATCCGCCGAGGTTGATGACCTTGGCCTGCGGGACTGCCTCCTCGATTCCGACGGCGCCCGTGGGATTAGGATTGGCACGCACCAGTCCGCCGTCCCAGGCACAGGCCCCGGCGGCGATGGTTGCGGCCGCGTTGCTGCAGACGTGCCGGGCGATCTCCAGGGCGGTCTTGCCTCCGACCGTGCAGTAGACGCCGCCATCGGCGAGCGGGATGGCGCCTTCCACCACGGCGATGAACTTGCCCTTCTCCTCCCGCACCACGCGCTCCAGGGCAGCCTCGGCCTGGTGGCCGGCGCCCGCCATGACCAGCTCGTGGTACTCCCAGGAAAACAAGTCCAGCACCGCCTCTGCCACCGTGGGATGGCTGGAGCGCAGCATGGACTCGGAGTTTCCGGCGCAGTCCTGGAATTGCAGCCAGACCAGCACCGGCTTTTTCGCCTTTTCCAGGGCGGAGGCGACCTGGGCCAAATAACGCGGCGGCAGCGCCAACGTGGCCACCATCGCACTACAGAATTTGATGAAGCGTCGGCGGTCTACACCGCGACTTTGGAGGGCGCCTGTGAATGACTGGCCTTGCAGCATGCCTCCACCTCCCGGGATGAATTGTGCGGACCTGGTACCTGGTCGCCGAAGTCCCTGACTCTCCAGATTCGTGCATTCATACACCCGGTTTGCGGGAATGCGGTGTGACATGGCTCACGCATCTTTGTGAGCATGTGGCTTGGCAGGACAAAGACCTTAAACCGCAGAGGACGTCGAGGTCGCGCAGAGATCACGGAAAACACCGCGAGCCAAATCTTCGCGCCCTTTGCGGCTTTTCTTCGCGCCCTTTGCGGTTTAAGGTTTTGGTCGGCCCTATTGCGCGTCGTGAACGATAATTCCCACCCTGAAGCGCTTTCCCGGAGCGGAGTGGACCGTCCGGTGGAGTTGACCCGCCACGGAGCAGGCATTAACTTCATCTGTGGGCCGGGGTTACAAACCGCGGCAGAGGTAGTGCGCCGCACCCTGTTGTCATTCTGATGAGCCTCAAAAGCGTACTTCGCGAAGCCTTCATCACTCTGCAGCGGAACTGGATTCGCAGTGTGCTCACCATTCTGGGAATCGCCGTAGGAGTGGGGGCGTTCATCTGCGTGGTGGCGATCGGCCATGCAGGCAGCAGCCGCATCGAGGACCAGCTTCAGAGTTTGGGGGACAACTTTGTCTGGGTGGAGGCGGGCAGCCGCGCCCGCAACGGCATGCGCGCCGGATCACGCGGCTCAAGGACGCTGGTGGTCAGTGACGCGGAGGCCATTGTGCAGCAGGTCCCGCTCATCAAGAGCATGTCGCCCAATGTCGATGGCCATGTCCAGGTGGTTTACGGGGGCGAAAACTGGGCCACCATGTATCGCGGCGTCACCCCGGAATTCCTGCAGATTCGAAGGTGGAATGTCCGGCTGGGAACGTTTTTCACCGAGGCTGATGTGCAGGCGGACGTTCCGGTGTGCGTGCTGGGCCAGACCGTGGTGGAAAATCTTTTCGGCAACGAAGACCCAACCGGCAAGACGGTCCGGGTGAAGGCTCTGCCGTGCAAGGTGATTGGGGTGCTGCAGCGCAAGGGTTTCTCGGCCACCGGACAAGACCAGGATGACTTTATCGTGATGCCATTTACGACAGTGCAGAAGAGAATCACCGGGAGCTTCTGGCTGGATGACATCTTTTGCTCGGCGGTTTCTCGCGACGCGATGGTAGAAGCCACCAGGCAGATCGTAGGTCTGTTGCGCGAACGTCATCATCTCAATGCTGCCGAAGACGACGACTTCAATATTCGGCGGCCGGAAGATGTCGTGCAGGCCCAGCTTGCCACCAGCCAGATCATGACCATATTGCTGGCTAGTGTGGCATCGTTGTCATTATTAGTGGGCGGGATCGGGATCATGAACATCATGCTGGTCTCAGTCACCCAGCGGACCCGCGAAATCGGGGTCAGGCTGGCGGTGGGAGCAACCGAATGGGACGTCCAGATGCAATTTTTGAGTGAGGCGCTCGCACTTAGCATTCTGGGCGGAATTTTCGGGTTGCTGGCGGGCATTGGCTCGTCGTTCGCAGTGGAAAACCTGTTCCAGTTTCCCACCAAACTCACACTGGAGATCTTTGCCATCGGCGGGCTGTTCTCGGCCGGCGTGGGAGTTCTGTTCGGTTACTACCCGGCCCGGAAAGCCTCACAACTGGATCCCATCCAGGGTCTGAGGTACGAATAGGTCTCCCCACACTCCCGCCTCGCGGAACGGCGGGTGGCCCACATCTGATTTTGAAGGCTAGCAAGAGGTTTTCACCAAAATGGGGTGCCCCATTTCTCGCGTTTTGTGCGAGAAGTGGGGCCTTTGTTTGCACTGTCGCACCAGAACAGGTTGTCGCTTTGCCGCGGGTTATCTCCGCTGGCCCACCGATACGGTCCCCAGTCGACCCAGGGGGAATCCTCGGGATATCTGACGCTGCCAGCCCAGTCCGTGCTGGTCCGGTCAATCTGTGCCACGATCGTGCGCTGCACCCCAAAGCCCTCTTCATAGGCGAACGGCTCAGGACTCTGGCAGCCGGCCTTCGTGCCGCTGCCGCCGTTACTGCCATCCGCGTTCCGGGAGTAGCCGCCGTAGATACGGCTGGTGAGGAAGACCTGGTGCAGGTGGGGATAGCGGGGAGTGCCGTACAGCCCGGTCTTGAGGTAGCGCATGATGTCACCCAGGTATTGCTCAGTTTGGTAGGCATCAATTTTGGACAGCGGGGGTGGCGGCATATAGGAGCTACAGTGGCCCTGCTGGCCATTGGTTTGCCCACCGAGAATATCGCACTGCGGGTAGCCGATGGCGGGCTTCAGGAAAATCGCCTGGACTTGTTTCTCGCTGAATCCGTTCGCGACCAGATCATTCTGTACACGGAAGATCTTCGAGTGGTTACCGGGCCATTACCGATGTGGCAGTGAGGGCGGGTTCGGGAATGCAAAGGCCAGGTGGTCTCGGCGGATAGCGGGCCGTGGGCTTGACACCAAGGTCCTGTAAACCCAGTCTCCACGGCCGCGTGCGTGGCAGGTCGGACATGGTGGCCGCGACGCCGGGGCTGAGCTGTCCCTGGCCACTTTCCCCCGCCCTTCACTGTCATACAATTCCCGTTTTGCTGTCACGGAGCGACCGCAGCCACAGTGGGTGTGGTTTGACACTGGTTCTGGCCGCCTCTTAGAATCGATGCAGGACTTGGCGATTCGCGCAATAGGCAGCGGCCAGGTTTCGGGAACTTCGAGTAGGCCGGAATGTTTCGGGCTTGTGTTCTCCCGTCTCCCCTCAAAATGTGTTCGCCGTGGCGGTGTAGCTCAGGTGGTTAGAGCGACGGTCTCATAATCCGTAGGTCGTTGGTTCGAGTCCAACCGCCGCCACCATCTTTTCTATGGTTTACCAGCCCTCCGGCTGACGCCGGTTCCGGGCCAGTTGCGTCCGGTTGCGTTTCTTGATTTGTGCTCGCGGGACTGAGCGCCTGCTTTTGGTCGGAGTTCCTGCCCTCAGCCAGGTTCTGCCGCGTGAGCGCATGGCAACAGATTTTCTAAAAACATTCGGCAAATACTGCGTGGCTTTTCGCGACCATGAACGGAGCCACAAGCTCCTTGACATGGGGTAGTTCCGGGTGTCCAATACGCGCCAATCCCGCACAACCGTGGGCGGCCTTGTAAACACGAAGCCTGGAGCGCCCCGATTCTCAGGGAACCAATTTCACCAGGGGGATCTCCATGATCGAACAATATATGGCTCTTGCCCTGCAACCCACCATGCGGGGCTGCACCAGGCGCTCAGAAGTCGCCGTCAACATCCGGCACATCTCGGAACTCATCGATGCTGCGGTATGGCTCAGTGCCATCGATCTGCCCGTCCGCTTGATTTGCATCCCGGAAGGTTGTCTGCAGGGCTTCACCGACGAGGTTTTCGACTGGGACCACGAAAAATACGTCGAAGAAATGGCGCTCGACATTCCCGGGGAAGAGACCGAAATGCTGGGTCGCAAGGCCAAGCAGCACAACACCTACATCATCGCGCAGGCGAAGATCAAGCACCCGGCATTTCCCAGGAAATTCTTCAACGCCGCCTTTATCATCTCGCCCGACGGCGAAGTCATCCACAAGCACTACAAGCTCCAGGTGTTTGCCCGCGAACACTCCACCGTCCCGCATGACGTGTGGGACAAGTGGGTCGAACTCTACGGAGATGGCTTGGACGCCTTCTTCCCCGTGGCCGACACCGACATTGGACGCATTGGCTGCGTCATCTGCATGGACGGCTCTTTCCCCGAAACCGCCCGCGGCCTGGCCGTCAACGGAGCCGAGATCCTGTACCGGCCCGCATATCCGGAACCGTACGTGGCCAATGGCCTTTGGGAAGTGCAGAACCGAGCTCGCGCTCTGGACAATACCTGCTACGTCGTCGCACCCAATCCCGCGAACTACTACCTGATGCAGGACTCCAAAGACGGGCTGGACACCTTCGGCGGAAAGTCCATGATCGTGGACTACCAGGGCAAAATCCTCTCTTCGCACGATTATGGTGCGGGCCCTTCGTACGCAGGAGCCATCCTCGACATCGAGGGGCTCCGGCAATATCGCACGCGCTCGCTGTGGGGCAACTGGCTCCGCGATCTGCGCACCGAACAGTTCCGCTGCATCTACGAACAGCCGATCTATCCTAAGAATCTCGGACTGGAGAAACATCCCGGTCGCCACGCGGATCACGACGAGATTCGCCGCAAGGTCATGGAGATGATGCTGGCCAAAGGCATCTACCGGCGTCCCAGTGCCAGCAAGACGCAGCCGGCCCCGGAAGTAGTCTCGGCTGACTAGCCGCATCCACCAAGGCGAGGCCAGCGTGTGAAACGCGCTCTTGAGTTCAATCCGATCCCGGCCAGGTGGCGTGAATGAGACCAGCACAGAAAGTTCTCGGTGGTCGTAGCAGCGTGAAGGTCGCGGTGGTGCAAACTCCCCCCGTTTATCTCGACCGGGAGAAGAGCATCGACCGCGCCTGCCACAAGATTGCCGAAGCCGCCAGCCAGGGCGCGGAACTCATTGCTTTCACCGAAACCTGGCTGGCGGGCTACCCCTATTGGGGTGAGGGCTGGGAATCGAAGCTGCAGAACTGGATTCCGGTCCGCGTCCAGTTCTACGACCAGGCCGTGCTCATTCCCAGCGAGGACACGGAGCGTCTGTGCCACGCCGCCGCCAAAGCCAATGCCCACGTCGCCATCGGCTGCAACGAGTTGGATTCTCGCCGCGGCGTCCACACCCTCTACAACACGCTGCTGTTTATCGACCGTCAGGGCAAAATTCTCGGTCGCCATCGCAAGACCGTGCCGACGTTTGTGGAGCGGGCTATCTGGGGTCCGGGTGATGGTACGGATCTGGTCAGCTACCAGACCGATATCGGGTGCATCGGAGGCTTGATCTGTGGCGAACACCTTATGCCCCTGGTTCGCTACCGCATGATCGAGCAGGGAGAAGACTTCCACATCGCCGTGTTTCCCGGAGCCTTCTCGCTCCACATCGGTCCCCAACTGGAGGAACCGGATCTGGAAGGAAAATTCTTCTGGGGACACACCCTGGCCCGGGCGCACGCCATGGAAGCCGGAGCCTTTGTCCTCTCCGCCTGCGGCTACATGACCCACAACGATCTACCGGCAGACTTCCCGTTGAAGGAGACGGTAAATCTCGACTATGCGCACGGCGGAAGCCAGATCGTGGCTCCCCTGGGCATTCCCCTGGTCCCGCCTACCTCGGGCGACACCATTCTTTATGCTGAGTGCCGCGCCGATATGATTAAGGTCTGGAAGGCAATCATTGACACCGTGGGGCACTACGCCCGGCCCGACATCGTTCGCCTGCAATTTATGAAGACGGCGCAGCCCAGCCTTGCAGAACAGGTCGAAGAGACTCTGGATAAGGGTTCGCGGGATGATCTCGTGGCCGCGGCCGAGCGACACGGCCTGAGCATGCAGGACCTTGAGACAGCCATGGAACAACTGGCTCAAGGCAATCGATAAGAGAGTCTAATGTCTACCAACCCAAGCGCAACCGGAAAGAGCTTCTTTGCGATTGAACCTCGGCGCATCGCCCTGATCGTCATTGACATGCAGAACGCTTTCGTCGCCCCAGGCGGTCCTTTCGAGACGCCCGGGGCCCGTGAGATGATTCCTCGTCTCGAACGCCTCATTCGCTTTGCCCGCGAGTGCGAGATCCCGATCGTCTGGACCCAGTCCGACCACCGGCCTCCCTACGGCGGCCTGATGCTGCAAAAATTTCCCATCATTGCCGAACAGCGCGTGCTGTGGCCCGGCGAGCCCAGTTACGCGATGTATCCCAACATGCTTCAGCCGCGGGAAGGACCACGCGAGTACCGCATCATTAAGCACAAGTTCGATGCGTTTTTTGAAACGGATCTGGACGCCATCCTGCGTTATCACAACATCGACACGGTCATCATCACGGGCACAGCCACGAACGCGTGTTGCGAATCCACCGCCCGCTCGGCTTTCATGCGCGACTACAAGGTTGTCTTTCCCAGCGACGCCAATGCGACTTTCGATGAAGCCATGCACCAGGCGACACTCAAAAACATCGACCTGCTTTTCGGCCGTGTGGTGTCAATCAATGAGTTGCTCGAGGAAATGGAGGCCGCTCTCAAGGGCTTCAATGAAAAGCAAGCACTGATCGGGAAGTAGCGGATGGGCGCTCCCAAGTCGATGTCACATGTTTCTCGGCGGGCCCCAGATGTTGTCCCATCAATTTCTCGCAGCTCCTTCGCTCAGTTCAGGATTTCGCCAACAACGTCCAGATGGCATCTGAAGCAACCGTCCGGCCGCTCACCCAAGGTTATAATCTTGCCCACTTATGACGCTCGCTCCTGAGACAAGGCTCGGTCCCTACGAGATCCAATCGCCGCTTGGTGCGGGCGGTATGGGTGAGGTGTATCGCGCGCGTGACACGCGTCTCGATCGCACGGTTGCCATCAAGATCCTGCCGGAGGCATTCTCGTCGGACACAGCTCGGCTTCAGCGCTTCGAGCAGGAGGCGCGTCTGCTGGGCACGCTCAATCACCCGAATGTCGTGGCTGTCTTCGACGTCGGAGGATTCGAAGGCACACGTTATCTGGTCTCCGAACTGCTGGAGGGCCAGAACTTGCGCGAACGGATGAGCGCCGCGCCGGTGCCGCTGCGCAAGGCGGTCGAATACGCGATTCAAGTTGCCTATGGGTTGGCGGCGGCGCACGCCAAGGGCATTGTCCACCGTGACCTGAAACCCGAAAACGTGTTCATTACCAACGACGGGCGGGTCAAGATTCTGGATTTCGGGCTGGCAAAGGCGACGCAGCACGCTGCCGGGGCCGGGGCAGACGCAACTCAAGCCACCATGCTCAGCGAGCCGGGGGTGGTGCTGGGGACCGCGGGGTATATGTCGCCGGAGCAGGTGCGCGGGCACGCCGCCGACCAGCGGTCCGACATTTTCAGCTTCGGTGCGGTGCTGTACGAACTTGTTTCGGGGCAGCGCGCGTTCCGCGGCGATTCTTCGGTGGAGGTAATGAACTCGATCTTGAAGGATGACCCGCCGGAGCTGTCGACCGGGGAGCGAAATATCCCGCCGGCGCTGGAGCGCATCATCCGTCGCTGTATGGAGAAATCGCCCGAGGAGCGCTTCCAGTCCGCCCGCGACCTGGGGTTTGCTCTGGAGGCCATCGCCGCGCCATCAAGCGCCAGTGGCTCGGGAGCTGCGATCGCGGCCGGTAGACCGCGGAGCAGACTGGGGTTGATAGTTGCCACCAGTCTGGTGGCGGTCACATTGGTTGGGTTGCTTGCCTTTATGGCTGCCAGTCGGCGGGTGACATCACAATCGCCGAGCTACCAGCAACTGACCTTCGACCCGGGATACGCCGGTCCGGCGCGATTCACTCGCGACGGCAATACTGTGGTTTACTCCGCCGCCTGGAATGGCGGACCGGTCCAACTGTATTCGCAGCGCACGACCGCCACCCAACCCCAATCCCTCAACCTCGACGCCGACGTTCTCGGCATCGCCGACAACGGAGAAATGGCCGTCATCCTGAAGCACCGCTATCGGGCCACATGGCTCGCCAGCGGAACGTTGGCCCGCCTGCCTCTGGAGGGCGGCACCCCCCGACCCATCCTCGAAGACGTCTATGCCGCCGATATCAACCGCGACGGCAAGGATATTGCCGTGGTTCGCAGTGCGGGCGGCAAACAACGGCTGGAGTTCCCGATCGGCAAGGTTCTGTTTGAGACCCAGGGCTGGATCACTGACGTACGCATTTCGCCGGACGGGGCACGCATCGCATTTCTCGAGCATCCCGTCATTCCGGATGATGGGGGGAACGTTGCCGTAGTCGACTTACAAGGCAACTACCGCCGCTTGACCCCTGCGTACGCCTCCTGCCACGGTCTGGCCTGGACACCCGATGGGAAAGAGATCTGGCACGCAGCCAGCCTGGAAGGCGAGGAGGAAGGCATTTACGCGGTGACGCTTGCGGGCCATAGCCGCACGGTTCTGCGCTCTCCCATCGAACTTCAGCTACAGGACATCTCCCCCTCCGGCAAGGTGCTCCTGGAAAGTGTGCGGTACCAGATCGAAATGGGAGTGAAGCGCATTGAGGACAAGGTCGCACGAGCGTTTGACGCCGGCGTGGATATGGCGGCAATCTCTCCTGGTGGCGAATGGTTGGTGTTCAACCGCTTTCAGGGAACCGACTACCAGGTGTTCCTGCGCAACACCAATGGGGCCGCACCTACCCTGTTGGGAGAAGGATTCGGATCGGGCATTACGCCCGACGGTCGAATGGTAGCTGCGATGCGCGTCGCTGAGCCTCATAAACTCATCCTCTATCCGACCGGGCCGGGCGAACAACGCGACATCGATTTGGGGACGCTGAAGCCTGCATTCTCGGGTAACGAGAATGGGGTCACCTTTTCCAGCGACCGGCGATTTGCTTTGCTGGCAGCCTTCGACACAAAACAAGAAATTCGCGATTACCTGGTTGACTTGCGCAATGGAAGCGTGAGGCCTGTAACCCCTGCCGGGAGCAAAGCTGGGAAGCTCTCGCCGGACGGAACCCGGGTGGTGACGCTGAATCTTGCAACCCACGAGCCGCTTCTCGCGGACGTGGCTTCCGGCAAGACGAGCGACATCCCGGGCATTGAGAGCCACGACGAGGTGATCGGGTGGAGCTCGGATGGCCGCTCCCTGTCGGTGTGGAACCAGGAGTTGCCGGCACGCCTGTTTTTCGTTGATGTGGCGAGCGGCCGGCGTCAATTCGTGCAGTCGGTCGAACCCATTGCTACGCTGGGCTCGATGTATGCACGCCTGGTCGCATCCGGGGATGGAAAGGTGGCAGCGTACCGCCTGCGTCGCGGGCTGTACGCCATCTACATCGCCGACGGACTCCGTTGAGAGACTCCCCGCTCCCCGGGACCAGCACCTACACTTCCGCAGGATGAAATATCTTGCAGATGAAAACTTTTGCGCTAATGCGGAAGTATGGCGGGGATCGCTTTGCCGGCAGCCAGACCGTGGCGAGGATGGCACGACCTCCGGAGGCGCTGTTGCAAACCGCTGCATCTTGACCGGGCCGGCGTGCCGAAGCATACTTGCATCCTCGACTGTGGTCTTGCCGGGTGACGTCGAGCACAAGGACTCGACTCCCGCGCCGCAACAGTAGGAGACGACGAGCCTGCGAAGCGAGCCAGCGGACAGTAAACTTTGGCCAGCACCCAGGCGGCACGCGTTCTGAGTCGCTATGTCTCAAGCCCAATCCAGAGGAGTCGATCCGGCTGCCGCAGCAGCCATCGAGACGGTCAACCTGACCCGCCGGTTCGGCGCGCTTTGTGCGGTGGCTGATTTGAGCCTGGCGGTTCCTGCGGGCTCCATCTTCGGACTCCTGGGTCCGAATGGAGCGGGCAAGAGCACAACCCTCAAGATGCTGACCACCCTGCTTCCCCCGAGCTCGGGTACGGCCAGCATTGCGGGCTTCGACATCGCTCGCCAGCCGCAGCAGGTGCGGCGCAGCATCGGCTATGTTCCGCAGGTGATCTCCGCGGAAGGAAACCTGAGCGGGTTCGAGAACCTGCTGATCTTTGCCAAGCTGTATGGCATCAAGTCGTCGCTGCGATCGGAACGCATTCAGCAACTCCTCGGCATGGTGGGTCTGACCGACACCCAGCACACCCTGGTACAGAAGTACTCAGGTGGGATGATCCGGCGCCTGGAGATCGCGCTGGCATTGCTGCACCAGCCCCCCGTGCTCTTCCTGGATGAGCCCACCGTCGGACTGGATCCCATCGCCCGCCAGGCGGTTTGGGATCATCTCCAGGACGTTCGCAGCGAGGCCGGCACCACGATTCTGCTCACGACTCACCACATGAATGAGGCCGACGAACTCTGCGACATCGTTGCAATCATGGACGAAGGGCACGTCCGGGCAATCGGGTCCCCCGAAGAGCTGAAGGCGCAGGTGGGCGAGGGCGCTACTTTGAATGATGTGTTCGCCTATTTCACGGCGGAACGCACGGCTCCACGAGGAGGTTACCAGGATGCTGCCCGAACACGCCGTACAGCAAGCCGACTTGGTTGAGCCGAACCCGGTGTTCGACTTCGTGCGGCAGGTTTCCGCGGTCGCGGAGGCGGAACTGCGCAAACTTCGGCACGATTACCTGGAGTTAATCTCCCGCGTGGTGCAACCGGCGGTCTGGCTGGTGATCTTTGGCAAAGTGTTTTCGCACCTGCGTGAGATTCCTACCGGCGGGGTACCTTACCTCGATTTCATGGCGCCCGGGGTTCTCGCCCAGAGTGTGCTTTTTGTAGCGGTCTTTTTCGGTGTGAGCCTGATCTGGGAGCGGGACCTGGGAATTCTGCAGAAATTCCTGGCGAGTCCCGCGTATCGCCTGGCGCTGGTGATGGGGAAGGCCCTGTCCGCTGGAATTCGCTCGGTACCGCAGGCGGCTATTATCTATGTGCTAGCCTTGGGGATGGGGGTTCATCTTCGTTTCAACCCGGCATCGATGTTGGCCGCTTTCGTGTTCATCGGACTGGGCGGGGCGGTGTTTTCCACCCTCTCACTGATCATCGCCTGCCTGGCAAAGACGCGGCAGCGCTTCATGGGTATCAATCAGTTGCTGTTGATGCCGCTGTTTTTTGGCAGCAATGCCATCTATCCACTGCAAATGATGCCGCCGTGGCTGCAATACGTCAGCGCGATGAATCCTCTGACCTATATGGTGGACGCGCTCCGGGCAGTGATGCTGGCCGGTGGCCACAGCGCGTATGGCCTGGGCCTCGACCTGCTTATTCAAAGCGTGATGCTGGTGGTGCTGCTGGGGATCGCGACCTGGCTGTATCCCAAGGTGATTTACTGAAGCGGCAGCACGCCCCAGGGACTCCCCTGCCCGGCGCCAACCGAACCGATCCCGCCCCCCGAAGAGTGCTTGCGAGGTTTAGAATCGGCCGATATGCGCCCGGTCTTCGAATGGAACATTGGGGCACGCACCCTGGAGTTGGGAAAACGCACGCTCGTGATGGGGGTGGTCAACGTCACTCCGGATTCGTTCTCCGATGGCGGCCTGCATTTCGACCGTGAGCGAGCGGTGGAACACGCGCTGAAACTGTTGGCGGATGGAGCGGACATGGTGGATGTGGGCGGCGAATCCACCAGGCCGGGGGCGAAGGTGCAGTCCTCCTCTGAAACATGGGCCGGGTCGGTGACGGCCGACCCGCCGGTGAGAGCTCCGGTCACGGAGAAAGAAGAACTCGAACGAGTAATTCCCGTGATCGCGGGCGTGAAGCAAAGGCGGCCCAACGCCGTGATCTCGGTGGACACCTACAAGGCCAACGTGGCGCGGGCGGCGGTGCAGGCCGGGGCCGAGATCGTGAACGACGTAAGCGGATTTCGCTGGGATCCGCAGATGAGGAAAACCCTGGCCGAGTTGAGGTGCGGCGCCGTGCTGATGCACATGCGCGGGCGTCCGGAGGAGTGGCACAAGCTGCCGCCACCGTCTGACATCGTGGTGCAGGTGAAGCGCGAACTGCGGGAGTGGGCGGATGCCGCCCAGATCGCTGGGGTGAAGCGGGAGCGCATCGTGCTCGACCCCGGGTTTGGCTTCGGCAAGAGCTTTCAGGAGAACTACCCGTTGTTGAAGCGCTTCGAGGAGTTCCACCAGTTGCGCTACCCGCTGCTGGCGGGAGTGTCACGGAAGTCGTTCATCGGGCGGGCGCTGGCACGCAATGGGAAGGACGCACTGGTTGCGGACCGGCTGTTCGGCACGCTGGGTGCCGAAACAGCGGTTATCCTGAAGGGCGCTCACATCATCCGCACCCATGATGTGCGGGCGTGCGCGGATGCGGTGCGGCTCGCGGACCTCGTGGTCAGCTAGAAATAAGTCCTGAACCACAGAAGCTGCGGAGCACGCAGAGGGGATATCGCCCCCGGCGGTTTTCGTTTGTCAGAAGGTCTTGGCTGAGTCGAGCAGGATTGTTACCGGGCCGTCGTTCACGAGTTCGACTTGCATCATCTCCTGAAAGCGGCCGGTTTCGCAGGGGAGTCCCGCGCTGCGGATGCGTTCCACGAAATACTCGTAGAGCTCGCGGGCGCGTTGTGGCGAGGCGGCAGCGTCAAAGGATGGCCGCTTGCCGCGGCGGACATCGCCGTAGAGAGTGAACTGGGAGACGACGAGGATGCCACCTCCGACGCCGGCAACCGCCAGGTTCATCTTTCCACCCTCGTCTTCGAAGATGCGCAGGCCGGCGATTTTCCCGGCGAGGTAGTCGGCGTCGGATGCGGTGTCCGCGTGGGTAACGCCGAGAAGGACGACGAGTCCGCGGCCGATCTTGCCGGTGATTTCTCCGCTCACCGTGACTTGGGCATGGCTGACGCGTTGGACGACGGCACGCATGCGAACCAGTTTCCAGTTTCTGGTGCCTGGTTTCAAGTGAATCGTTGCCGGGCTTTGCCCGGTTTGGATGGGTCGGAGACCCGTCCCTGCACAAACATCGCCGGGGTTACATTTCCGATTGCTAATCGTCCAAGTGGGCGTAAAATCTCGTTTCTTTTTCTTTCGCTGAGGAGATTCCCGAATGTTGCGTCGTTTCCCGATACGTTTGCGACCTCCAGTCAGAGCCGCGGCCCTGATCATAGTGGCATCTGTTGGGTGGCTGGCCGCGGCCCAGACCGGTTCCGGCTCGCCGCCTGCAGCACATAATGAGGTTCTGATCAAAAATGCCGTGGTGATGACGGTAACCCACGGCAACGTCCAGAATGGGAGCATTTACATCAAGGATGGAAAGATCGCCGCGGTCGGACAGAATGTGACGGCTCCGTCCAGTGCCATCGTGATTGATGCGGGCGGCAAATATCTGACCCCGGGCATCATCGACTCGCACTCGCATATTGCGCTCGACGATGACGTGAATGAGGCCACCAGCCCGGTCACGCCGCAGATGATGATGCTCGATGCCTTCGATTACCAGGACAAGGCGATCTATCGCGGGCTGGCGGGCGGAGTGACGACTTCGCTTCTGCTGCACGGGTCGGCCAACATGATCGGCGGGCAGGCGATCGTGATCAAACACAAGTACGGCGCCAATCGCGACGCCATGTTGTTCCCCGGGGCTCCACGCTCGATCAAGTTCGCCAGCGGCGAGAACCCGAAGCGCGTCTACGGAGGCCGGGAGCAACTGCCCTCGACCCGCATGGGCAACTTCGCGGTGCAGCGCGAGGCGCTGGTGCAGGCGCAGGACTACATGCGTGAGTGGGACGACTATGACGCCAAGGTGAAAAAGGGCGACAAGGATGCCAAGCCTCCCAAGCGCGATCTGAAACTGGAAGCACTGGCCGACGTGCTGCGGGGGAAGTTCCTGGTGCAGATTCACTGCTACCGGGCGGACGAGTTTCTGACCGAAATGGCCATGGCCAAGGAGTTCGGCTACAAGGTGCGGGCCTTCCATCACGCGCTCGAGGCTTACAAAGTGGCCGACAAGCTGGCGGCGGAGGGTGTGGGAATCGCTACGTTTTCTGACTGGTGGGGCTTCAAGCAGGAGGCCTGGGACGCGATTCCGTGGAATGCGGTGATGTCGATGCGCAAGGGTGTGCGGGTTGCCATCAAGAGCGACTCCGACGATTTTGCGCGGCGCCTGAACCAGGAGGCGGCCAAGACCATGCGCTACGGCGGAGCGACCGAGGAAGAAGCCTTGAAGATGATCACGCTGAATGCGGCGTGGGTTATCGGCGTGGATGACCGTGTGGGATCGATTGAGGTGGGCAAGGATGCGGACCTGGTGATCTGGGAGGGGTATCCGCTCTCCAGTTACGGGGTGCCGAGCAAGGTGCTGATCGATGGGGATGTGTACTTCGATCGGGCGTTGCCGGGATTCGGGATGCCGCATTACAGAGAGGGGGAATGATGACACAGTCGTCGGTCGTCCCTGGTCGGTGGCCAGGAAAACCCAGGTTCCTCGTGGCGCTCGGAATGACAATTCTCGTTTTGCTGCTGAGCGCGGCGGTTGCGCAGGGGAAAACCGTTGTCTTGAAGGGCGGGAGGCTGCTCACCATCACCCATGGGGTCATCGAAAACGGGGTGCTGGTGATGGAGAACGGCAAGATCACGGCCGTGGGAGCGGCGGGTTCGGTCAGTGTCCCCAACAACGCGCGGGTGATCGATGTCAGCGGGATGACGGTGTATCCCGGACTGATTGATTCCGAGACCTACCTTGGCCTGACCGAGATCTCGGCGGAGAAGAGCACCAATGATCTGGTCGAACTCAGCGACGAGATCATGCCGCACATGCATGTTTACGATGCGTTTCACGCGGAGTCGCAGCTGATCCCGGTGGCGCGGCTGAACGGGGTCACGAACGCGATCGTGGCGCCGGAAAGCAGCGACACCCTGCCCGGGCAGGATTCGTTCGTTCAGCTGGATGGCAAATCGGCGCAGGAGATGCTGCTGGTGCGGGACATCGCCATGCCGCTGAACTTCACCGGTGACCAACGGCGCAATCAGTCGTGGGAGCGGGCGAAGTTCCCGTTCACTCGCATGGGAATGGCGGCGCAGTTACGGCAGGCGTTCCTGGACGCGCAGGACTACGCGCAGCGCTGGGCGGATTATGAAAAGAAGAAGAGCGCGGCGGACAACAAGCCGGCGACCGACAAGGACAAGGATAAAGACAAGAAGCAGCCGCCCACTCCACCCAAGCGCGACTTGAAGCTGGAAGCGCTGTTGCCCTACCTGCAGGGCAAGAAGATGATCGTGCTGGCGGCGGAGGGGCCGAGCGACCTGGAAACGGCGGTTGGACTGGCGCGGGAATTTAATCTGAAGTTCGTGCTCAACCACCTCAGCCACTCGCAGCCGGTCCTCGACTATGTGGCCAATCTGAAAGTGCCCGTCATTGTGGGACCGATCTATGAAACCCCCAGGCCGGAAGAGCGTTACGACGCGGTGTACAGCCTGCCAGCGCAGTTGCACCAGCGCGGGGTGAAGATCGCATTCGCCTCGTTCGAGGCCCACAATGTGCGGAACTTGCCGTACCAGGCCGGCTTCGCCGTGGCATTTGGCTTGCCCTATGACGAGGCGTTGAAGGCGCTGACCCTGAACCCGGCGGAAATCTGGGGAGTTGCGGACCAGTTGGGATCGCTGGATGTGGGGAAGACGGCGAATGTTGTGGTGGCCAATGGAGATCCCCTCGATGTGCGCACCGACGTAAAGCAGGTGTTCATCGAGGGACGGGAGATCCCAATGACCAGCCGGCAGACGCGGTTGCGGGATGAGTACTCGGCGAGATAGTCGCTGGGCGTCGGTCAAAAGCAAAGTTGCCGGGCTTTGCTCGGGTCGGGACGGGTCAAAGACCCGTGGCCACAAGGGCGTTGCCCACCGAGCTGTGGGCCAGGTTTGACCCCGGCAACGCGCAGCGGTTAGGATTCCTGTGGGTGATCTCATTGCCGGCGTAGTCTTTTCCGGCGAGGCGGACCCTTCCTTTACACCAATTCGTTCGGCCCAGTACACTACTCGTTCCCTTTATATCTGTGCGGGAGGAGGAATTCATATGGCGGGTGAGGGCAAGTCCAAAGAAATGACTGAAAAAGTGAAACAGATCATCTCCGAGCAACTGGGTGTCGATGAAGGCGAGGTCACGCTGAGCGCTTCGTTCGTAGATGATTTGGGAGCCGATTCCCTGGACCAGGTGGAACTGGTGATGGCGCTGGAAGAAGCGTTCGACCTGGAGATTCCCGACGAAGATGCGGAGAAGATCCGCACCGTGCAGCACGCCATCGACTACATCGAAAAGCACGCAAAGGTAAGCAAATAACCGCTGGGCTTGGTAGTGCGGAGGCAAGGTGCCCCCGCGACCGCCGGCGGGACGCCGGCGCTACAAAAAGGGCAGGCGAGGAGAAGCAATGGCAGCCGTTGACGAAAAAGTGAAACAGATTATTGTCGAGCAGTTGGGCGTGGATGAGGGCGAAGTGACACAGAACGCCTCCTTCGTGGACGATCTGGGCGCCGACTCGCTGGACACGGTGGAACTGGTGATGGCCTTTGAAGAGGCCTTCGAGATTGAAATACCCGACGAAGACGCGGAGAAGATTCGCACCGTGCAGGACGCGATTGATTACATCGGGAAGCACACGAAAGGCGGGAAGTAGGGTTGGGGCGTCGGGTCGTAGTCACCGGCATTGGCCTGATCTGTGGGGTGGGCAACACCACGGAAGAAGTGTGGCGGAACCTGCTCGCGGGCCAGAGCGGCGTGGCCCGCATCACCCAATTTGATGCTACGCAGTTCGCCTGCCAGATCGCGGCCGAAGTCAAACATTTCGACCCGCTGCAATTCATCGAGAAAAAAGAAGTGAAGAAGATGGGGCGCTTCATCCACCTGGCCCTGGCGGCTACGGATGACGCGATGAAGGCCTCAGGCTTGCAGGTGACCTCCGAGATGTCGACCCGAGTGGGAGTGCACATCGGGTCGGGGATCGGCGGCTTCGACGTCATCGAGCGCGAGCACAACAACCTGCTCAGCGGCGGGCCGCGCAAGATTTCTCCCTTCTTTATTCCGGCGGCAATCGTCAATCTGGCGGCCGGACACGTGAGCATCCGCTACAACGCCAAGGGGCCGAACGAGGCCACCTGCACGGCCTGCACCTCGAGCGCACACTCGGTGGGCGATGCCTACAAAATCATCGAGCGTTGCGACGCCGACGTGATGATTGCGGGCGGGACCGAGGCGGCGATCACTACCATGGGCGTGGGCGGGTTCGCGGCCATGCGCGCGCTTTCCACGCGCAATGATGCGCCGCAGAAGGCGAGCCGGCCGTGGGACGTGGCGCGCGATGGATTTGTGATGGGGGAAGGGGCCGGCATCGTGGTTCTCGAGGAACTGGAGTTTGCCCGCCGGCGTGGCGCGAAGATCCTGGCGGAAGTGGTGGGCTATGGTATGAGCGGCGATGCCCACCACATCACGCAGCCCGCGGAGAACGGCGATGGCGCCTACCGCGTCATGCTGAACACTCTGAAGGACGCCAAGCTGCAGCCTCAGCAGGTGGGTTATATCAACGCGCACGGAACTTCCACCGACATTGGCGACAAGCTGGAAACGATTGCGATCAAGCGCGCCTTCGGCGAGCACGCTTACAAGCTGGCGGTGAGCTCGACCAAGTCCATGACCGGGCACCTGCTGGGCGGAGCCGGCGGGCTGGAAGCCGGCATCACGGTACTGGCCTTGCGCGACCAGATGTTGCCCCCGACCATTAACCTGGAAAATCCTGAGCCCGGGTGTGACCTGGATTACGTCCCCAACCACTCCAGAAAAGCCGAAGTGGAGTATGCCATGTCGAATTCGTTCGGCTTCGGGGGGACGAACGGGGCACTGCTGTTCCGGCGGTGGACAGACTAAACCCGGCGTCAGACGTCGGACTTCAGACCTCGGACCTCGAACCTCGGCACTCCACTCTCGCACTTCAGACCGCGAACCTAAACCCATGCTGTTGCCGAGGTCTGAGGTCTGACGTCCGAGGTCCGCAGTCAAGGACCCCTGGTAACCCGGCAGTGCATTCCTGGTAATGGTACTTTTGTACCCCCCGATTGGCCTTCTAGGGGCTTTGCCAAGCCCGGAGTTCAGAAGACAATGGAGTTTCATGGCAACCGTGAATACGGATATGGACAAAGTCTTCGGAAGCGCTGTCTCGCCCATCCCTCCCAGCAGTCGAAGAGTCACGGCTCGGGCTGCTTTGGTGGATATCAAAGACCCCGTCAGAGGTATTCTGTCCGACTGTTTCAAGCAGTTTGGAGTGGAGAGCGTGCTCCTGACCGGGGACGTAGCGGACCGACTGCAGAAGGAAAAATTTGAGGCATGTGTGCTGAAGTTAGCGCCGGGAGCAGAGACGGTGATGGAGTCGGCGCGCACCTCGCCTTCCAACAGCCGCATGATTATTTATGGCCTCGGGGGCAGCGCGCAGGAAGCCATGAGCTACTCCAAGTACGGCATTAATGCCATCTTCCACGAGCCGCTGGAGCGTCCCGCCGCGCTGAAGCTGGTACGGGCGACGCAGATGCTGGTTTTGCACGAATTCCGCCGCTACGTACGCATCCCGGTGATCACCGAAATTTCTGTAGTGACCGGCGATGGCCGCCGCTTTACTGCCACCAGCCACGAAATCAGCTCTGGGGGTATGTCCATGCGGAGCAACGAAGACGTGTCGCCGGGACTCTCGGCGGAGATTTCCTTTGCCCTGCTGACGCTGCCCCGAATTTGGGTTCGCGGCACGGTGAGCTGGCGCAAGCCCACCGGCAAGAGCTTCGGCGTTCGGTTCGATATGCAGGATGAGCGTCGTTTGCGCATCAAAGAGTGGATCGACGCGTATCTGGAAAGCTAGCACCGAGTCAAGAATCCACGACCTCAGGCATTTGACCTCAGCCCTCAGCTCCTCCAAAACCCCGAGGGACAACCGCAAACATGTTGTGGAGTTTTCGCGTGGGCGGCGAAAACCACATGTTGTATTGCTTTCCCACGAGGCCTTGTTTTCTGGTAGTTAGGAGAGAATTTCTTGTTTCTCTAAATACCTGGAACATAAGGACTTACGCTTCCCATAGACCGGCCAAATCCGGGCTTCCAAGGGACTTAGTGGCAAAATCCGCGCATGGCAAAGGACTTAGCTTGCTGGCTGCACATTCTTGTGTGCAAGCCGGAGTGGGCTGGCTTCGGGGCTTGACAGAGTGATGGCTTCCAATTGGAATCATACCGGCGTATGTGCGGTTGCGTTGAGACTTGGGGTATATGGGCATATACTTGGCCATGTATGGGTGAGACTTAATGAACAAAGCAGCGGTGACACCGGAGAGGGCTTTTGACCTTGGTCTTCAGGCGGGGGCTGTTTTCACTCCAAACGCACCGATAGACGAGCTCTCACTGTTTGCCGGTCGTATGCCGCAAATCCAAAGGGTTGTTGACGCAATCAATCAAAAGGGTCAACACGCAATTCTCTTTGGCGAGCGCGGCGTGGGCAAGACTTCGCTGGCCAACGTCTTGCGCTCCTTCGTCTCTGGAGGCCCACAGGTTATTGCACCCCGCATCAACTGCGACACGACCGATACGTTTACATCGGCATGGCGAAAAGTCTTTTCCGAGATTGACATGGTTCAAGCTGTCAGTGGAGCGGGATTTGCCCCTCAAAGCCGCGATAAAGCCATAGATCTGCTAGGAGATGGCGAGGCGATTTCGCCAGACGATGTACGCCGGGCGCTGACAATAATGGCAAAAGATCTACTGCCAATTGTAATCCTGGACGAGTTTGACCGCCTGGACCAAGTCACTAAGAGGGCATTCGCCGACACCATAAAAACACTTTCAGACCATGCGGTGGGTGCAACGGTGATTATGGTGGGTGTGGCGGACAGCGTGGACGAGATAATCGCCGAACATCAGTCCATAAGCCGTGCACTCAGGGAAGTCCGCATGCCTAGGATGCACGTGAATGAGGTGCAAAAGATAATCACTACTGGGCTAGAAAAATTGGGCATGCAAATTGACCCCGCCGCCTTGGAGCGTATCGCTCTGTTTTCGCAGGGATTGCCTCATTATGCCCACCTGTTGGGTCTGCATTCGGCTCGCGTGGCCCTTACCAGTTATTCGCTTATGATTCCGCTTGAGGCCGTAGAAGCGGCAATTAAAACGGCTCTCAAAGATGCAAACCAGTCCGTCAGTAATGCCGTTCATCAGGCGACGCAAAGTCCACGGAAGGATAGCCTTTTTGCTGATGTGCTGCTGTCGTGCGCTTTGGCTCCCCAAGACCCTCTGGGCTTTTTTGCCGCCGTGGATGTGCGCCAGCCTATGAGAGAGATAACGGGAAGACAAGACTACGACATCGGTAACTTTGCACAGCACCTGCATGAATTTAGCGAGAAAAAACGCGGAAACATTCTGGAGAAAAGAGGCGTTAAACACAGCTTCATTTTCAGGTTTACGAATCCGCTAGTGCAGCCCTACGTGATAATGCAGGGTTTCGTCAAGGGCAAGCTATCCCAAGAAATCCTAGACAAACTTAAGCAGACCACGGGGCGGTATTTTCAGTCTGATCTAGACTTGTGAATTCACGAATCGCGGCGTGAGCAGGTAGAATCAAGAGACTCAGATGGCTGGCGCTTCCCAACTGATCCAGATCGAACTCGGTCCGCCGGTGCGGCAACCGAAGCCGGAATGGCTTCGGGCCAAGGCCCCCGTCGGCGAGAACTTCCATAACCTCAAGAAGCTGGCGCGCGGACTGGGCTTACACACGGTGTGCGAGTCGGCGCAGTGTCCCAACATTGGCGAGTGCTGGAATCATCGGACCGCCACCTTCATGCTGCTGGGGAACATCTGCACGCGGCGGTGCGGTTTTTGCGCGGTGCCCAAAGGCAGACCCGAGCCGATTGATTGGGACGAGCCTCGCCGTGTGGCGGAAGCCGTCGCCACGCTGGGACTGAAGCACGCCGTGGTCACCAGCGTGAACCGTGACGACGACAACCTGGGCGGTGCGCGGGTGTTTGCCGAGACCATTCGGCAGATCCGCGAAGCCGCGCCGGGATGCCGGATCGAAGTCCTGATCCCGGACTTCCAGGGTATCGACGAGGCGCTGAGAATTGTTCTGGATGCGCGGCCCGATGTGCTGAATCACAACACCGAGACGGTGCCCCGCTTATACCGGGTAGTGCGCTCCGGCGCCCGCTACGGGCGCACGCTGCAGTTGCTGGAAAACGCCAGGAAATTCTCGCCCGGGATGGTGACCAAATCCGGCGTGATGGTGGGCTTGGGAGAAACCATCCCTGAACTGGTGGAAGTTTTTCGCGATCTCGGTTCGCGCGCAGTGGACATTCTGACCGTGGGTCAATATCTGCGCCCCTCGCGCGACCATCTGCCGATTGCGCGGTTCTACACCCCGAACGAGTTCCACTACCTCAAAGAGGAAGCTTTGCGGTGCGGCTTCCGCCATGTGGAGTCCGGACCGCTGGTGCGATCGAGCTATCATGCGCACGAGCAGGCCGATGCAGCGTCGGCGCCGGTCAATCTCAGCCATTGAGATGTTGCCGGAGGGTCAGAAAACCTTGAAGTGTATGGTCAAATACCTCTTCGGATTCTCCCGAATGGCTTTGACCAGTTGGCGGGTTTCCATCAGCATCTGATCGGTGTTGTTGTAGAGCGAGGGATCACGCAGCAGTTTGCCGGCTGTGCCCTCACCCGCCTCCAGCCGGTCGGTCAGGGAGGAAAGTTTACTCATGGTGTTCGACAGCTTGTCGGCAAACTCCTGGTCCTTGGCCAATTTACCCAGCGCGCCCTTGCCGGCGTTCACGTCGTCAGTGAATTTCTTCACGTTGGCGACGGTGTCATTGGCGTTGTTGTAGAGCGTGGGATCCTTGAGCAGCTTACCCGCAGTTCCCTTGCCGGCGTTCAGGTCGTCGATGATCGTGTTCAGCTTGTCTACGCTGGCGTTGACCTTGCGGTAAAGCTCGTCGTCGGAAATCAGCTTGCCGATGGTGCCTTTGCCCTGGCTGACTTGGCTGACCAGGTTCTGGAACTCCGTCACCGTGGATGCGAGGCGGTTGTACAGGGAGGGATCATAGATCAACTTGCCAACCGAACCCTGCCCACTTTCGATAAATGCGATGATGCGGTCCGCGCGTTTCACCAGAGCGTCCAGGTTCTGCAGCGTACCCTGGCTGGCGCGTACCACGTCCTGAAAGTCGGGGTGGTCGCGAATCTCCAGCACCGCTCCATTCTGCGCCTCAGGGCCCTTGGCTTGGGAGCTGTCGATGTCAATGTAGGTTTCGCCCAGCACTCCGGCGGTGGAGAGCGAAGTCGCCGAATCGGCGCGCAGGCTTTGGTGATACTGGGTGCTGATCTTCATGGTGACTTCGACCGGGGTGAGTCTCTTGTTGGGGTCGGCCACCACACGGATCCCAGTCACGTTGCCAATATCGACGCCGGCCAGCCGCACCGGTGCTCCCTCGCGCAGGCCACCGGCGTTATCGAAATACGATTTCAAGATGATCTTTCGCGTAAACAGGCCACCGGTGCCGCTCATGAGGAATATCAGGACGGCCAGCGTGATGCTGGCAACCAGCACGGTGAGCCCGACCTTCAGTTGAGACCACTTCAACTGCTTTTGGCTAGGCACGCGTTCTCCCAGACAGCATCATCGCAGAAAATCCACAGGCATCAAAGAAAAGGGCCGAGTCGCTGCATGATAGCAGACCTCGGGCCTCCGCTTCACGTCATGCGCGGGGCGCCGGGCAGCGTTCCGGTCAGCAACAAAGCCAGAAGATAGGCGGCAGCGCCGCAGGCCAGCGTCACGTTGAGCCCAAATTGAATGGCAATCACCATGGCCAGGACGGAGCCTAACACGCTGGAACCCGCATTCATGGCCCAGGCCCACTCCACCGCATTCTCGTTAGCGTCGCTGATCCCAGGCGCGGGAAACTCGGGCGCGGGCAGGCTGGCAAGCGCCCGCAACCCAGTCGGGAACGGCATCCCCATGGCGAATCCCAGGGGAACAAGGATGATCCCGCTGACCAGCAACTTGGCCAGGAACGGCAGGCCCACCAGCGCATGCAGAATTCCCGGAAGCAGGAATACGTAAAGCAGCAGCGCAGCCGCGACGAACACCAGCGGCAGCCATCCCCGCGCGGTCTGGCTCATCCATTTCCGCGAGGCTAGGCTGCCTCCGCCGCTGGAGAGCAGGAGCAGGAACACCACCACGGTGAGCGCATAGGTGGGATGGCCGAGGAACAGCACAAAACGCTGGATGAAGGCAATCTCCACCAGGATGTAGCCCAGCCCGATGGCAATGAAGTAAAGCAGCCGAATGGGCTGCTGCTGGCGGCGTCCGCCGCGCAGGGCCAGGGGGACGATCAGGAAGGCCAATACCACCAGCAGGGAGATAACCAAAAGCATTCCCAGCACTGCCACGCCCAGGTTCACCTTCCAGTCAATCCCGTGCTCCATGTCTTGGGGATGCAGCATCCGGCCAATCTTGAGAGTGAAGAAAAAGAAGGGCGAGTTGTCGGTCACCGGCGCCACATTATAGGCGTACTGACGGGCGAACGCGGAAGGATTATTGCTCTCAATCAGGGCGGAGAAGGGATTGCCTCCCGCTTGCGAGGGAAGATACAGGGATACAAGGTCAGGATTGGCGTCCAGATGGGTTCGAACCGTGTTTTCTTCCTGCGGCGTGAATGCGGTTTTCTTGGCCAACACAACCACCGGAATGCCATCCTCGTCCAGCTCTCCTCCGGAAACCACCATGAAGTTGCCGCTGGTATTGGTCACGCCCATGTGGTGCAGGGCTTCCATGGCCACCGAAACCACGCGCAAGGCTTCGCGCGGCTCCCGAAATTCCCAGCGAGTGATGGCAATGATTCCGCCCGGTTTCAGGTGCTCGAAATATTCCTGGAAAGCTTCCACCGTGTAGAGACTGTTTTCGCTCAGCGCGAAAGCGCCCGCGGCGGTCGAGGCCCAGGTGTCCACCAGGGTCATCTGGACCACGTCAAAGTGTTGCTCCGTGCCCCGTAGGAAAGACCGGCCGTCGGTAACGTGAATGTGTACCTCGGGGCGCTCGTAAAGGTGATAGGCGTAGTCGGCATAGCGCCCGCGCATGATGGTGTTGGCGATGGTGGGATTGATCTCGATCCCGGTCACGCTGGGGCTGCCGTTGACCAGCGCGCGCAGCACATCCACCCCGCCACCGGGGCCGATGATTGCAAAAGTTCCATGCGGCCGCAGGATGCTGGCCAAGGCAGGCGGGGGCGACATTAAGTCCTCCCGCCAGTCCGGGTCCTGCCACTGCTTCGGGTCCGCATTCATGATGTAGGTGGAGGCGTCGGCGTCGATGACCACCGCCTTGGCGTCGCCCTGCCGGTCCACCTCCACGCGTGAAATGGCGTTCCAGCGCGCGAACTCTACCCAGGAACGGTCCCGGAGTACGCCCTTGGCGTAGATGACGTCGATCAGCCTGCCCGAATAGTTGGCGGCGATGAGTATGAGCAGCGCCGCGGCCAGGGCGCTGATCCGCCAGCGAGCTGCCGTCGCGCTCGCCCATACCGCCGCGGCGATTGCGGACATCACCGCGGCAAACAGGATCGTGTTGGGCGCGCCCAGCCAGTTCAGCAGAGGCACGACCGCCAGGCACGCGGCGGCGCCTCCGACCAGGTCCGCGCCGTACAAACGAGGAATGTGCGAGGACTCGCGGGCGAACACAACCGCGAATTGCAATCCAGTCAGAAAGAAGGGCACTGCCGCCACGAGGTATAGGGCGGTGAGCCGGAGGAAGTTGCCGATGGAGAGTTCCAGGGAAACGGGAACATGCAAAACAATCTCAAGGACGATGGGCAGAACGATCACGTTCCCCACACAAAGCAGAGATGCCAGGCGCCGGGTGTCAAAACGCGCCAGCCAGTTCTTCTGCAAATACGCGCAGACTCCGCCAGCACCGAGGCCCAGCAGAGCGATGGAGATTGCCAGGAAGGCAAAGTGATAGAAGAGGATGACGGAAAACAAGCGAGTCAGCGCCAGTTCCAGAAGCAATGCGGCAAAGCTGCTGAGGCCGATCCCGGCCAGCAACGCACGATCCCGGGCCTTCTCCGCGGCGGAGGCCGGAACTAAGCGGGGCGTGTCACTCATCACAGTCATTCGAGTTTTCGATTCGGAGGCGACAGTCTACCAGAAACGTCGGAGGTTGAGCCGGAGACGCAGCAAGCTGCGTCTCTACCGGGTCAGCTTTCGAGGATGACGTGCGCGATGGCCTGCTCGACAGTGTGAGAAAGCGAGAGGGCAACGTGCGCGGCGCCGAGCTTGGCGGCAAACTCGGCGGCCTTGCCATGGAAGGCGAGGGTGGGGCGGCCTCCGGGCTGGCGGCGGACCTCGATATCGCGCCAGCGCACCCCGTGGTTCCAGCCGGTGCCAAGCGCCTTCATGGCCGCTTCCTTGG
>JBGPJK010000007.1:0-37305 GCA_041485425.1 Terriglobia bacterium
CTTCATCGCGGCTTGTTGTTGTATGTCTGGAGAGAGTGTAGTGAGGTCATAGGTCATTTTGGGATTGTGAGTTCAGGCAAGCACCGGCATCGCGGTTGCTTGTTGGCTCCAGTGCAAAGAGGCGTCAATCTTCCCGGCTTTGAGCAAACGTTGGATGTGGTTGATGCGAATGTAGCGGCCTCGCTCCATATCTTCAGCGGTGAGACCAGCGGCACGATAGGCATCGTACAACTCTTGAGCACCCTTACGGGCAGTCCACTGCGGGAGGAAAGTGGGCAGCACGCGGCGAATTTTGTCACAGTTCACGCGGTAGCAGCGTTTGTCAGGACCGCCGTCGGGGGCGTACTCGACACGACATCCAGGAACGGTTTCTGCGACGATAGCCGCCAGTTCGCGGATGCGATAGTTTTCCTCCGTCTGGCCGACATTGAAGGTCTGGTTGTGGATGAGTTCCCTGGGAGCTTCCAGGACACTCAGAATGGCAGCGACGATGTCGCGAATGTGGACGATCGGACGCCAGGGCGTGCCGTCGCTCTTTATGTATATGCGGCCGGTCGCAAACGCCGCGGCCACAAAATCGTTCAGCACCACATCCAGCCGCAGGCGGGGAGAAGCACCATACGCGGTCGCATTTCGCAAGTAGGTTGGGCTGAAATGTTCGTCTGCCATCTGAGCCACGTCGCGCTCGACGAGGACCTTCGATTCGCCATACGGCGTCACCGGATTCAGCGTAGCTGTCTCATCAAGGAATCCGTCTCCGGACGCGCCATACGTGCTGCAAGAGGAGGAGAAAACGAAGCGCTTCACACCCGCTGCCTTGGCCAGCTCGCCCAGCCTTACAGAGGCTCGGTGATTGATGCCGTAGGTAAGGTCAGCATCAAAATTGCCCAGAGGGTCATTCGACAACGCGGCCAAGTGCACTACCGCATCGAATCCCTCCAAGTCCGCCCTCGTGAGATCGCGGATGTCCTTTCGGACCTCGGGAATCCCCGGTGCCGCTTCCCCAAAATCACAGCCCCCAAACAGGTCCGTGTCCAAACCGGTTACGTCATGCCCGGCGGAACGCAAGATCGGTCCCGCGACAGCGCCGATGTAACCTCTATGACCGGTTAGTAATACTTTCATGCGACTCCTGTCCAGAAAGCTGATTTGGTGTTGAAAAGAAAGCACCTTATGGACGCGGTCTTCCTCGGTGGCGACTAGGCGCATCCCGTTATAAATAAAAGGATTGGCCAGATTTGGGCTGCCATCACTACAATCTTCACATGTAATCCCCGCACGGACAATGGCTCGTTAGTCATCGAGGAAAGGTCACTTCAGGGTGGTTACCAACGGTCTCCGTATCTGATTGATCTGCCGCTGCACGTAAAGCATCTTCCGGGTCGGTGAAATATCCGTGGTAGAAGTTCCATCTGGAGCCCTCTTTTCCCGAACTGCAAGGCCGTCGAAATGACGAAATGGCGAGTTCATCTGGATTGACGTCGGAATGACCCAGATCTCACCTCTTTTCCCAGTTTCCACGGCTTTCATTCAGGAGGGGCGGGGACGACCCTGCTAGACGTTTACCGAGAAGCAATGGCGTGTGCCGTCAGTTCAGAAAGCGCCGCCCGGCCAGGGCAGATGATGGTAAGGAAGCGCGATTACAGTCTACTGTGCTAGTAGCAGTGCTAGGACAGGACGCCGGAGATGATCTGTGATCATCGAATAATAACCGTGAGATTCGTCGGGGGGGCAGGGGGCGAACCGGCGGCATATTCATAGGCGCCCAGATCCGGAGGAGGATTAGTCAACCTACTCGTGCCTTCAATATCAGTAGGAACCGTGTTGGTAAGATCCACTCCCGCATTAATTGGAGCGCTTCCGGACACCAAATGATAGTCCGCCCCCCCTTTGTTTGCATAATAAGAGTCCGAGGTGGCGATGTTGTTCGTGGTCGCCGGCCCGATGTTATTACGGATGTCCGCCGTCCCTCCTGAGTTCACGATGGCACGCGCGCTCGTGACATCCACCGTATTGTGATAGATTTTGCGGGTGTAAGAATCGCTCGATTGGTTGTCGGTAAAGAGGCCATTCCCGGAACTGTTGATTTTGTAGACGAGGTTGTTGTACACCGTCGCTCCGGTGCCCACGCGAATGCCCGAGTTAATGAGCGGACCGCCTGTCCCTGGGCCTACATCATGAATGATATTGTTGCGGATGACATGATTGGGATTCGAGTCCCAGTGTTGCACCGATCCGACCGCCTGGTTGACCTCGATGGCCGCGCCCCCGTAGCCGTTGTTGGCGGTATTCGCGTTGTAGATAGTGTTGCCGTCTACGGTGATGTCATGCGTGCCGATCTTCAATTCGACAGCCTCGTCTGTAACGTTGTAGATGGTGCAGTTGTGGACCGTCACGTTATTGGTGTTGTCAACAGGCGAAGAATCTCCGGTCCCGAGGTAAATGCCCTCGCCGTCGTACTGCCACACACCAGTATCGTGAACCGTGCAGGTGTCGATAGTGACGAAGGACGAGCCATAATGTACATGTATTCCCTCTTGGCCAATGTTGTACACCGTGCAATTGTTGACCGTGATGTGGTCAGCGGTCTCCACGAAAAGACCCTGATTCCAGTTGGTGATCGTGAACCCGCTGAAGGTGATGTAACTCGTATTCTCGATCTTCACTCTCCCCGAATTGACCCCACTACCGAGAATGGTGACGGTCGCTGCTTGGTAGGTCTGGATGATAGTTGGCGCTCCGGCCGAACCGGCTGGCCCCGCAATGTCCACGTAGTCGTTGTACGTGCCGGCTTTGACGTTCAGCGTGTCCCCGCCATTGATATGGGCGATGCCGTAGCTGATCGTGCACCAAGGGGCCGCTTCCGACCCATTCCCAGGGCTATTGCTGCATGCAGGGGATCCTGAATTATCAACGTAGTGTGTCGCCGCATAAATGGGGGCTACAAAAAACAGCAAGAACAACATGGGGAGAAACAGCGGGTTCTTTCGCCTCATTGCCTCATTATCGAGCAAGAATTGTGAAAATCTAAGATAGAAATCGACGGCTGGCCCACTCGGAAGTACATGTCACAGAGCAATGCTGGGGCAATGGGAAGCGCTGGTGAATCGAGCGTAAGGACGTGTCCTATCGTAACTCTAATGCGCGAGGTTCTCGATCCGCGGGTTCCATTGCGTTCTGATGGATTAAGTGGTCTGCTGTGACCCAGAATATCCAGCCTACCATCTTCTGCTTCCAGGGGGCTGCGACCATTACAGTCTCTACCGATAATACTTACTGCTGGGAATAGTCCGTTGCTCATCGATAGGAGGTACTGCTGGCACTGTGGCCTGCAGTCTTCCCTTTCGATGTTCCCTCGGCAGTACCGTCAGGAATAACGGACAGCAAGCCGCCCTGGCTCAGCAGTTGCGCCGCATTCCTAATTGCTGCGAACGGCATGCCGGAACGCTCCGCAATGTCCAGCAGTGAGTGCTCGCCATCGGATAGATTCAGCACCCAGAGGCGCGCGTTGATCTCCGCTCCGATCGAGTCGCCGCCAGTGGACCGGTAGAGGTTCCGCTTTCCCAGTTGGGGCTCGCAGAAAGGGCTCAGATTGCGATATCGGCGATTGTCTTCCAGTACGTCCACGATTGCGGCGCAAACGCGGAGCGATTCGGCCAGTTGCACCGGTCGGATGAAATCGAGATTGTCGGCTGAAGTGTGGTACTCAGGGAAACTTCCCCACACACTCCGCATCAAGCAACCTACCGGCAGATTGAACCCTGGGGAGCAATACTGCCGCTCGTCATACCCGTACGGGGAGAACTCTAGAATTTCAGGGGATTGACTGTGATGGCGGAGAACATGTGCCGCCGCCTGGTCAATCTCGGCATTCCCACGGCGGCTCTTCTTGTAGTGAAACCCACCAGCATCTCCAATGCCCGTCAGTACCAACCCGTGCCGAATTCGTCCAGCGGTCTCGCGGTTGCGCGCGAGCCAGGTGATGGCACCAATCGTCCCGGGAATAAACAGGAACCGATACGAGTAACGCAGATCCCGTCCGGAAAGAAGCTGCGTGAGGAAGGTGGCCACGCTCAACCCGGAGAGATTGTCATTTGCCAGAGACGGATGACAGGCATGACACGAGATCAGCACCTCGTCGGTAGAGCGACCGGGCAGATAGCACTCTCCGTACGTTAGGTGCCCATCTTCGAGTGTGGAGTCGATGCATGCCTCGTAGTCACCGTCCTTGAGCCCCAGCATCTGGTTATGAGACAGGCAGAATCCCCAGTTTTCCCGGTAGTAAGACGTCCGGTAAGGAATCCAATCAGGATGTTCGGGGAGTGTAAACAAGTGTGGCCTGAGTTCGCTCAGCGGCATGGTCGCGTGCACGGGCGTACTGTAATTCAGGACATGCAGGTTGCACTCGCGGAAGTCGACAACCCGGCTCCCGTCAGGACCCTTGATGTAGGCATCTCGAATGTTCCACTCTTTCGGTACAGTCCAGTCGAAGACGGCGCTCCCGCTGGGCACCTCAAATGTTTGCAGAGGAATTCGCTTTTGGATCAAGGCCAAAGTCCGCCGGATCCCATCGCCGGTGATGCTCCGGCAGATCGGGTACAGCTCCGCCGCGAAGTGGTGCAGTTCCTGGCCGATCTCGGCCAGATTCCGCTGATCGAGTTTCTTCAGCAAACCCATCGTTTTATTTGAAGTCCGGGTACGTCCGGTCCCGTTCGGAGATTACTCGCACGGGGCTCGGCCAGCCGATCCGGAATGCCGTGTCATCCCACCGTACTCCCCGCGCGAGCTCCGGATGGTAGAACTCCGACATTTGATAGAAAACCTCGGTCTCGTCTTCCAGGGTCAGGAAGCCGTGTGCGCACGCTTCCGGGACGTAAAGCATGTGCCGGTTTGTGGCCGACAGAACCACGCCGACCCATTCCTTGAAGGTCGGCGACTGGGGACGCAGGTCAACCACGACATCGTAGATCGCCCCCATAGTGCAGCGTACCAGTTTGGCTTCCGGAAGGGGCGCCGCTTGAAAATGGATGCCCCGCAGCGTGCCCTTTTGCGCATTAAACGAAACGTTGCATTGCACCAGCTTCGGGTTTATTCCATGCTGTTCGAATTCTTGCTGGCACCAGGAGCGTGCGAAGAACCCACGCTCGTCGCAGCGCGGTTGGAGATGAATCTCAAAAACTCCGTTAAGCTTGGTTTCATGAAATGTCATGCCGAAACGTAAATGAGCGGCGGAGGTTGCCAGCCGACCGTCACCCCTCCGGAGGTTTCTTCTATCATCCGGCAGCTGCGAGCACCCTGCGGTGCCAGACCAGTCGAAGGGAACACTCTTCCATAATTCGCTCCCGAGGGCAAGAGCGAAGAAGCTTTCGGGGACAGCGAGCGCTTACAGCTTGACTCAGCATGTCCACGAATCCTACCGATCCTTTTGTATGAGAATCCCTCAGAACCCAAATGCAATTGGGGCTCCTGCCTTAAGTCAGCGGCCCACAGTGGTGCAAATTCGGTGCTTATCTTCTGTCTGCTCTAGACCCCGATCCAACCTCAACGCCTGCACTTGCTCTCCCTGCGAAATGATCCTCCAGGAAAGAATCCGCACAGCGTCCAGCCCTGACCAAAAGAGCTTGCGCCACCGGCCAACGGTAGAACATCGCCCCGACAGCAGTGCCCAGAGTATTGGTAATGACGTCGGTCGCGTCGGAGTCTCGCGTCGGAAGTAATGTCTGCAACGTTTCGATGGTTAGACTCAGGAGAAAGCCCAGGACGAGGGTGGTCGCCGCCGGCCGGCTGATCTTTCGCACCGAGGAGAAATAGGCAACCAGCGAGAAGCCAAAGGGGATGAATCCAGCGACGTTGATACCGATGTCCTTCCAGCGACTCCAGTTGGAATCATACGCACGCCATGGGGACAATAGGAACGGTGGATGCAAAACGAAATACTGTTCGGGAATAATCAGGTCAGTCGCGTTGTCCAGCAGATTATGAACCGTTTTGCCTGCACGTTCATTGAAGAGGTACGCGGCAACCGGGGCTTCGTTTTCAGTGAATGCCGGCTGCTGCTTCTTTGTCCAGCTCTCGTAGTGTTGCACGACCTCTGCTGACGTCAACTGGCGGTGGTAAACGGCTAGTCCCAGAATCTGGCCAGACCAACTGCCATCGGCGATCGGGGAATTGGCAACTACCAGCCGCCCAGTCAAGCTATTGCTTGCGAGTTCCGAGATTGGAGAGACATTGGTCAGAGTACCGTCAACAAAGACCGATGCACTTTGTTTTCCCAACGCGATCGTCACGAACACGCGCTCTTTCTGGCGGAAGACGCGGCCTACTCTGAGCAGTGTAGTCGCTGAAATTCCCCGCCGATCATCAACGTCGTGCCGCAGGATCAGATCGTGATCATACTGCTGGAGCAGAAATGGAACCCTGCGATCTCCAGAACCGTCGAAAGCAAGAATAGTGTTCCGATCATCCATCCGGCCGGGTTCCAGCCAAATCTCAAGACTGCCTATCTCGTCGTGTTGCGCGTCGCCTCCACGGAACGCGCCGGAACTAATGATGCTGCCATACCTGCCAAAGTGCAGTCCGTTTTCGCTTTTGAGCCAGTTCACCCCATTCCGGGGAGCGTGGAACGGCCACAGACCAGCAATCAGGATCAGGCACAGCGTGGAAACGCACAGCGCCTGGATAATCCTCGCGTAGGCTGCACCGTTATGAATGTTGCCCATTAGCTTTGAAAGATTGCGCTGTGGGTAAACCTTGCCATCGGGGATGGAGGCGAAGCCGTTAACCGCTAGCCCATGTGCCTGTACAGAAGCCTGCCGGCTGTGGCAAAAGCAGCGTCCGGCAGCATGCAGAAAAATTGCCGGAGGGCTTGCGAGTCCCAGCCGATCGCTGATTCTGCTCTTTCTGTGTTCCGGTACCGATAATACGTCAGCAACTTTCTTGTTGTACCGAACTTGTCCTTGAAAACGGATAAGCTCTGGTTGTCCAAATCGGAGCGACCAAAATCGATCTGTTCAGCACCTGACGCTTTGCTTTCCTCGATAAGGAGCCAGAACAGGAACGGCATGCCGCCGAGATTATGGAACTTTCCATCTGAGCATCCATACTTGTAAACCACGGATGTTCGGTGCCGCAGCGTGAGCATCGCCGCGACGGGAACGCTGTTCTTTCGGGCCAGCCTGATCTCCATCGCGTCACCCATACACTTAACCAGGTTTCTGAACCAGACGCGCGGCTGGGGAAGCAATTGATGGCGCCTTCTTGTAATCAACAGGAGGCGGTAGAATTCGTCGACGAGCGGTTCCGAGCGGCCTGCCTCGTAAGAAAGTCCTTCCTTTTCCGCTCGCTGGATCCTTCGCTGAATAGAGTCTCTGTGCAATCCTCGAAAAATCTGTTCCAGACTCGATCTTAGATCGAGCTCGTGGAAGCAGTACGACCGACTCTGCCGCAAACCAAAGCGCGCTTCCTGCACTGGCACCAGCGGCCGGAGCTCTACATACCTCCATTGTTGACGATGGCATTCTGCTCGCAACCAATCCCCGAATTCCACGAACTCGCCACAGTCGTTGAGCAGGGGCTCGCAATGGTCTGCAAACGGCAGGGAAACCAGACGAGTTCCGGTAATCCAACTCGAGACTCGGCAAAGAACAATGCCATCATTCAGTGGTTTGCCTGCAGGTGTGCTGGTCAACACCAACGGCTCATAGCCATACGTGCGAGCTAATGCCTCGAGCCAACCCCGCTGATGAAATGCCGACGCCCGCGGGTGGCGAGTGACCAACTCATCCCAACGGGTGTCCGAAAGCGGGTTGGTGATGTGGATGTTCACTCGTTAGACCTGGTTCAGACATGCTGCGCATACACTACAGATCGCTCATCAATAAGCGATTTGTCGTACACCTCCTCCGGTTCGTATACCACAACGTGACTGCCTCGGTTTGAGAAGCCGAAGGGAACGCACAACAGCTTTTTCAAACGCGCCCTTAACGCCTCCCGCCGTTCGGGTGGTACGTAGAAAAGCATGAACCCGCCTCCGCCAGCCCCCAGCAGCTTGCCTCCGAGAGCGCCGGCACTGAGTCCGGCTTCGTAGATCTCATCGATGCTGGCGCTTGAGATCTTTTGTGTCAGAGACCTCTTCAATTGCCAGCCCTTGTGAAGCAATCGTCCAAATTCATCCAGCGAGCAGTTGGGATTTGTGACAATGGCCTCACCCTCGTCGACCAGTTGCAGCATCATATCCAACTCTTTCTTCTTGTGTGGCGTGATTTTCACTTGCTCGGTGGCAATTTCCGACGCAGTCCGGGAAAATCCGGTAAAGTAAAGTGCCAGGTGTTGCTCCAGTTCCGCTAGCCGGTTCTGTGAAGTAAGTACCCGCTTCACCTCGATGGCGCCACCGGCGTGGAAGCTGATGCGATTGAACCCTCCATAGGCGGCACTGACTTGATCCTGCGAGCCAACAGCCTCCTGCAGCAAGTCCTGTTCCACGTGTATGGCGTCGGCGGCGAGCGCATGCTTGTCCCGCATCTGCTCTTTGAGCGCATAAAGACCGAGGAGAAGCCCCACGGTAAACGCTGAACTGGTGCCTAAACCGGTGCGAGCAGGCAAATCCGCTACGTGGTGAATCTCGACGCCCTCGTCGATTCCCAGGAACTGCAGGCACGCCCGCACGGATGGATGCTCAATGGCAGCGTTCTGGGCAACGTTTTCGACTTTTGAATAGGAGACGCGGCTGTGGTGTTCGAAAAAGGGTGGCAGTCGCCGACAAGTGATATAGCAGCACTTGTTGATCGTGGTCGCCAACACCGAGCCCCCGTGCTCACGGTACCAGACCGGATAGTCGGTGCCGCCGCCGAAGAATGAGATGCGGAGCGGCGTACTAGTGATGATCATGAGTTCAGCCTTCCATACAGCCCGAGAGATGACAGCACCACGTCAGCGACGCGCGTGTTGTCGACCCCGAGGAATACTAGAAAAACAGCAATCGGGGTCTCGATCCTTAGCGTAAACAATTGCTACCGACCACAATTTCGGCCCGCACGCCCAAACGCTGCGGTGACATCCATCGCTCGCTGATAGGCGATGACATCCTCCCGCCGGAGTATCTGGTGGATTGCCTCGAGCAGTGATGGCGCAACAAAGTCTGCATCGCCATTTGCAGTCTCGTTGCTGTCCAGCAGTCGAGCCGTCTTGCACCCGGCATTTCTGCCGGCCTCCACGTCGATCTCGGAATCACCAATCATCCACGATGCGGCCAGATCGATTTGATGTGTGCGCGCTGCCTCCAACAACATGCCCGGCGCCGGTTTGCGGCAACCGCAAGGCGGCTGTTTTTCATGCGGACAGTAGAACACTCCGTCAATCATGGCGCCGGCTGCAGCTAACTCGCGGCACATCCGCTCATGCATGGACTCCAACTCGGTGGTCGTGATGAGTCCTTTAGCGACACAGCGCTGGTTGCTCACGACGATCACGCGGAAACCAGCTCGATTGAGCAGGGTGATCGCTTGTGCCACGTCGGGAAGAAAGTGCATTTCTTCCCAGCGCGTCACGTACTGGCCTTCTAGGGGCTTTCGGTTGATTACCCCGTCACGATCCAGAAACGCAGCCCTACTCATGGAATATCGTCTGCTCCACCAGTTCTGAAATGATGTGGCCTATCAGGATGTGACACTCCTGGATGCGCGGAGTTTCGTTGGATGGAACACAGATGCAGTGGTCCACGGCTTCCTTGAGCTTCCCGCCGGTGCAACCGGCCAATGCGACGGTGTGCAGCCCCATTTTCCTGGCCACCGCCAGCGCGCGAAGTACGTTCGGTGAATTGCCGCTGGTCGAAATGCCAATCGCTACGTCTCCCGAACGTCCCAGCGCTTCAATCTGTCGCGAAAAGACGACGTCAAAGCCATAATCGTTCCCAATAGCCGTAACGCAGGAAGGGTTCACCGAGAGAGCCAACGCGGGCAAAGCGGGTCGATCAAACGCGAAGCGTCCCACAAATTCCGCAGCAATGTGCTGAGCGTCGGCCGCGCTGCCGCCGTTGCCGAATAGAAGCACTTTATTTCCCTGCTTGAGCGCGTCGACCAGGATTTCGCTGACTTTGGCGACGGTCGAGATTACATCGGCGCTGCCGAGCAGACGTTGCTTCGCGGCAATCGATTCCTGTATCGACTTGCTCACGCAATCTTCGAAATCAGGCGAACGTATCATTCACTCTCCACGTTGGGACCACAGCCAGCTATTGCTTATGAAAGGCGGCGTCCGAGAGGCGGTCACAAATTGCCTGAGCGCGTGCATAATCTTCCGGAGTGCCGATGTCAATGAATATCCCCTGCTGCTCCAGCGCATAGACGCCCTGATCAAGTAACCTGGGAAACACGTCTCTCTCCAGGCTGGATGATCCTTCCGGTATGTGGTCCAGAACAGCACGGTTGAAAACGTAGACGCCCGCATTTACCAGCCCAGGAGTCTCGCTCCCAGTCTTTTCCGCAAAACTGATCACACGGCTGGTGGCGTCCACCTGAACTGTTCCGTAGCGGTTGGCATTCTGCACTGGCAGTACGGCCATGCTTACCAACCCACCATGTTTGCGATGAAAGCCAATCAGCTGGCCGAGATTGATTTCCAGGAACGAGTCCCCGTTCATTACCAGGAACTGGGATGAGTTCCCCAGATAGTGCTGGGCGAGTTTTACAGCCCCCGCAGTACCGAGGGGTTGCGGTTCCTTCGAATACTCAATCTCTATGTCCAGAGCATGGCCATCGCCGAATTCGTTTTCGATCTGCTCGGCCAGGTGGCCCGTGCACATCACCACACGGCGTATTCCTTGATGGCGCAACTGCCGAACCAGCAATTCCAGAAACGGCCGACCCCCCACGCACGCCAGCGGCTTGGGCATCGATGGCACTACCGAGCGTAAGCGCGTTCCCATGCCACCGACAAGCAGAACGGCCTTGATATCATGCATCATGCTTCTTGCGATTCGCAGATTACCTGGGTAACCAGCCTGGGCGCGCCTGCCCACCTCGGCGCCGAGCGGTTCGCAAGCCAAGCTGCCAAGGCTACATCACCCGGTCCCAGTATTCCAACATGGAAGTCAAGGTCTGCTCGATCGATCGCATCGGCTTCCAACCGGTGTGTTTGCGGAATTTCTCCGTGCTGCCGAAGATGATCTTCTCGTCAGACGGGCGCATCAGCTGGGCGGCGCAGCGAATTTCTGCTTTTACGCCCGACAAGCGGATCGCGGTCCGCAACAGCTCGCTGATTTCGTGCGTCCTGGTTGCACAAAGGTTATATGCCTCACCACGCTTCCCTTTCAGGCCGGCCAGGTAAAAGCCGCGAACCGTGTCGTTGACGTCGAGGAACGCTCGGCGCGTCTTTAGGTTTCCGACTTCGATGACGGGCGGCTGCAGACCCTTCTTGATCCGAATCAGCTGTCGCACAAAATCTGACGGCGCGTCATTCGTCTTCCCCGGACCGGTGGTGTTGAAGAGCCGCAAATTGACAGCCGGAATCTTGTAATCCAGGAAGTACTCTCGCGCCAGCAGGTCCAGGCAGACTTTGCTGATGCCATAGGGGTGCAGGGGCTTCAGCGGTTGTTCCTCCGTGACCGGGATGGCCGATGCGGGAACGTGCCCGTATTCGGCACTCGAGCAGGCCGACACAACCACCGGAGCACGCTTCCCATGGCGTACCGCCTCGAACAGGTGCAATGAGCCCATGACGTTCGATTCGAAGGTCCAAACCGGATCTGCCCAGGATACTGTAGGCAAGCTTTGCGCGCCCAGGTGAAAGATGTGCGTCGGCTCGTACTCCTTGAGAAGCTGGGCCACGCGTTGGCCGTTGCGCAGGTCGCATTGGACAAAGCGCAAGTTGGGCAACATCGGGAACGAATCGGAGCAATGTGACAAGTATCCGCCGATCACGTTCCAGCCCTTTTCTTGCAGGAACCGAGCCAGGTGAGATCCGATGAATCCCTCAGCGCCGGTTACGAATGCAGTCCTGTTCATGGGTTTCCCGATTGTCAGGCTTGTACGACGTGTCTGCAGCGCGGACTCGAGATGCGGGTGGATATTCAGCTCAAGTCAAAGCAGGTTGGCGGAGCGTGCATTCCGTCGCAGCATGCGGACTGGTCGGATCTTTGAGAGAAGGCCGCTACTCGATCACGCGCATCGAAATCTGGTGAGTGTGGCAGCGCTTTTCCGATAATACCAATCTGTAGCCCAGTGAAGGCTCTTGAGATTGAATTTGTGACTGTCTCGTGCGTGTCTTAGGTGAGAGTACGCGTCAGTGAACCACGGCCGTCAGGCTGCCCGGAGGCTCCGGGGGTGTTCCCCCATCTTGGAACGGGTGAGGATACGTGTACGGCACGTATCCCGGCTTTGACGTGTTGTCGAAGTAGTCACGCCCTTGAACAATGTAGGTGGTTGACTGGCTAGGATTTGCTACGTCCGCTGTGGGAGAGGTATTGCCGTTGATGCTGTTGTTCCACAGATAATTGGGTTCTGAGGCTTCGTATTGAGCAGTTGTGCAGCCTGCACTACAGTCGGGAATGGTCTGTCCCGTGGCGCCGGTCCCTCCGGGAAAACTCCCACGGCCTATCTGATCGAGCAGCGGGTAACCGGTCGGATAGCCCTGGCCGGGATACGTCTTATCGAAATTTCCGTCTGAGCTTTGGCCTGGAGGACCACCATAGCTGGGGTCAGCCCGATAGTGAGAAAGCATCATAAAGCCGTTGTAGTTCCCAGTAACGGTATTTCCCCAGACCGCAGCCATCCCGCCACGAGAGCGGATCGCCGTATATACGCTTGTAGCTCCCGTGGTACTGAAGGTGTTGTCATAAATCTCCATCGAGCGAGCGGAGCGCGGATCACTGTCAGCGCCATGCCAGCCGACGTTGGTATTGACCACTGTGTTGTGGCGGAACACAACCTTGGTTCCGTCATAGGCGTCGAACGCTCCATCGCCCAGTTGGGTGTTGTTGAAGGTGGAATCCTCAATAAAGTCGGCGTTCTCCGTGCCCAAAGGAGCAGGCATGTGCCAGTTGTTTCGGAACCAGCTATGTCCACCATCCGGGCTGATGCTGATGCTTTGTCCGTTGGGGCTGGGGTTGTTGATGGTCACATGGTCAATCAGCCCGTAGGTCGCAACAATCATAATACCGCGATTCCCCAAACCTCCGTTTATGTTCAACGTGATGTGGTCAATGCGGAATTGAGGCGAGGGCTGGGTCTCGTCGTCCAACTCGATATAGATGACGCCCGCAGGATAAGTACCTGTAGTGGTGAAGGTAAATCCGGTGATGCGGTAAAACTGGTTAGGATTGATGCCCGCCCCGATTCCGCCCACGCCACCAGACGGGGTAGTTAGGGTGATGTTCGTCACCCCTGCTCCAGCCCCTTGGATGGTCATGGCGCGGCCGTCGGCAGTGACTAAGTTCGACCATGTGCAGTTGCCCGCTGGAACCACCACCGTATCGCCACTGACCGCAGCATTAACGGCATTCTGAACGTCCGTAAGGGAACAGGAAGCGGCGTTGATCGTAGCCGCAAAGGCACCCTGAGAACACAGAGAAAAGCAAAACAAGATAAGGGGGAAGACAAACCAGCTCTTGCGTGTCATTTTACCTCGCTGCCCGAACAGGTACGCCAATTAGGCTCGGCAATCGAAATATAGGGCAACCTATTGAGCACTTTATACAGCGGAGGGGGTTGCCTCAAGACACGAAAGTACATCCCGAGGGCGCGAAAAGCTCGACAACATTGCGCCTATTAGGCCCGCGCCTCGCTGGTCTTTTGGCCACGGCTGTTGGAGCTGGCCACGTTTGCACTCCGTCAAATCCTCGGCTCTCAATGCGAAAGACTGATTTGTCTCCGATGCGCGCAGACACTCGCGGAGGTTCACGGTGCCTCCCCCGTTGATGGCAATAGTCTCGCGCGGTTACCGTGCGCCAGAGGCATTCAGCCCACCCTCTCCAGCCAAATCTCCCGCCAGTATGAATAGATGCTGCGGGGACAGAACATGCGGCATCCGCTGTATCGAGACTGGCACACGACCGAATCCAGGATGATGCAGGGGCTCTTCATCTCCTGCATCTCCCCGGTCTTCTCATTAAGGATCTTGGTGACGCGCTTGAGGACTCGGTAGGTCCCGCCGCAGTACGGAACCATCTCAGCGTCGAATATAAGGCCGCGATTCCTGCTGTCGGTGTTCAGCGTTCGGAGTATTTCCTCGTGCGGCTTCACGCGCACCAGTTCACCCGGTTGCAGATTGAGCGTCGCCGCTGGTGTGGGCTGGCCCTCGGGTATGGTTCCTGCCTCCCGGGGAAACTGCGTACCGCGCCAGAGCGGATGGAACTTGTCGTACAGCCATCGCATCGCAGGTCCCACTCCGATACCGGCCTGGCTGAGGTTGTAGTACATCGAATAGACCAGGCCGCTGAAGATCTGCCAGAGCCCCACGTTTCCCGACCGATAGTCCTCGACGTACTGACGAATGTCCCACCAGGCAAGGTCCGTCGTGGCATACGGCAGTCGGGTAGCCTGGCAGACGTACGTCGGCGCACCGGCATTCGGGCCGGATACCTGCGCGCGAGCCCAGACGTCAGATTCGGTACATACGACTCCCGCATCGCCGACATCGCCGACCTGCGTCTTCGCGCGTGAGGCGGCATCGTCCGGCGAATTGCCGTTGATGGGCTTCAGCCACGCCTCTTTCCAGAAGAGCAGGCAGCCGGCCTGGCACCCGCCGTGTGCTTGCCCGTCACAACGCGTTTCGAGATGGACCGCGCGGTCGACCCGGCGCCCGCGAATCGGAAACACCGTATCGCAGGTCTTGTGCGCTCGTTTGTACACCTGAAACCTCTTGCCGCAGAACGCGAACATCTCGGGCATGAAGGGCATGCCGTCGAGCTGCGCGTTGCTGTCGAGTGTGCGCAGGATTTCTTCCTTGCTTCGGACTTCCACCCAGTCGCCGGCGCTCAATTTGCTGCTCTTCGTCTCCATATCCTGAGTCACATCCAGTTCGCCATCAACTGATCTCGGTTCGAACTCAACGACCACCGTCATGCTGGAGAACGGGCCTTCCGTCGCTGCATTGTTCTGGCCAGGGGCTGCTTCGATGGTGGTGATTAGCTTAGACGAGTTTTGCATAGAGTTCGGAATAGCGCCGGGCTTGCAGTTCGAGTGAGTACTCTTCGAACGCGATGCGCCGGGCATTGGCGCCCATCTCTTTGCATCGGTCACCACTATTAAGCAAATCGGCGATCGCCTCGGCGAGGGCGCCCACATCGGCGGCTGCGACCGTCTGCCCGTTCACTCTGTTCCTGACCATGTCAGGAATACCGCCAACTGCAAAACCGACGGTGGGAACACCGCAGGCCATCGCCTCCAGAACCGTGTTGGGAAGATTGTCCTGCAGCGAGCAGATGGCGTACAAATCTGCAGCGCTGTAAACCATCGACAAAAAGCGGTCGTTGTTGACCGAGCCGACATGCACCCACGGGATCTCGACCTGCACCTGTGGCCGGTTCTGGCCGAGCGACAACAGCAGCAGGTTGGGGATCTTTCCAGCACACCGTGCAAGTGCATCGGCCAGGAATGCAAATCCCTTGCGCTTGTTGCCGACATCTTCCGCAACAAAGAGCAACACCCGCGCATCCTGCGGGATACCGAGCAGGTCGCGCACATTGCCGCGATGTCGCGGCGCGAACTCCTCGAGGTCGAGACCGTACGGAATAACGTCGACCGGAAATTTGCCGAGGATCGGGCTGCGCCTCACCTCGCCAGCGAGCCATCGACTGGGAGTCACGAAGTGCAGTTTGGTGGAAGGCAGCTTCGAGAAAAGACTCTGCTTTCGCCTCCAGACCTGCTGAGAAAGATCCGTCGAATCCCTGCTGCCGAGCTGAGGACAGGAGCCGCAGCGGGCGAGGTATCGCTCGCACCCGAGATCGTAGTGGCAGCCGCCGGTCATCGGATTGAGGTCGTGGAGGGTCCAGACTATGGGCGTTGAACGGGGCACGCGCGTGAAGAAAGCCTGATAATCCACAAAGCCTGGAATCCAGTGCAGGTTAATTACCTGGCACGCGGGTATCTGATTGAGCAGCGTCGACGCGTATGGGCTCCGATCGTCGCTGAATAACTCGTAGCCGCTGGGCCGCGAACGGTGAAAGCGCCTGAAGTCCCGGTCAATCCGCGCCTGGCGCAAGCCTCGCCGCACCAGACTCAGACCGTCCATAGGTTTCTCGAACGCCACGACGCTCGGATCGTCGCTGGTTCGGGAGGCCACGACCATCACGGATTCGTGCCCCGCACGCTGCAAGCCTTTGTGCAGTCGATAGGCCGCGCGCGCGGCACCACCTGACAGATCGTTCTTGGTCAGTTGCACTACCTTCATATCGCATGCGCCTGAGCGCGGGGTCATCTGGTGCTGTCGCTTAAGGCCTGCCGAGCACGAGCCTCTTCGCGTTTGCGGCGATGTTGCGGAGCGCCGTCAGTCGGTAGTTCGGCGGCTGACTGTGGAAATAACCTGCAAGGCCAAGCCCGTCCAGCTCCTCCGTCGTGAACCCTTCACGAAAGCGCTCGAGGACCTCCAGTTCCACCTCCGCCGGCATCGAGGACAGGGCGGTCTTCCACATGTCGACGACATTCCAGCCAAGGCTGCTGGCCATGCGCTCGACCAATGTCACCGTCGATCGCACGATTTCGCGCACTCCCTCGGCCTCCTGGGTCTTGATCCAGTTGCCCGTGTGCCAGCGCACGAACGTGTCGGGGACGGGATTGTAGTGGAAGGCTCCGCGGGCGGACAAGCGAGCGTAGACCAGACGATCGATGGTGTGGGTGTGATAGGTCTCGTGCTCGAGCTCGTCGAGCACGGAAAGGAGGTAATCAGTCCGCGCGATCAGCGACGACCAGTGAAACGGGGTATAGACCCAGCACAGCGCCAGCATCCGCTGCGGATCGAGGGCCCAAGTCGTCAGCCACGAGGGCTTGCCAGCCAGCAACCAGACCGCGGCCGACCGATCAATCCAGCGCGGATTCTTGTGCGCTTCGTCGACCACGAACAATGAAGCTGACGCGTACGCGGCAGCGTCCGCATCGCCCTTCAGCACCCGTAGCCCGTGAGCTACATGGCTAGCACTCCACCAGTCGTCATCATTGAGAATCGCCACGTAGGGGGTTCGCGCCTGTCGGAACGTCGAGAACAAGTGAGCCAGCATGGGCAGCGTCGGCTCGCGGAACAGGTAGCGAATAGGAAGATCCGGAAATTCATGGCCCACATCTTCCGTCCGGCGGTCGTTGTTGTTCTCGGACACAACGACTTCGCCTATCGCTGCCAGGCCAACCTGGTTCTGCACCGATTGCAGCGCCGTGCGAAGAAAATGGGGACGGCCTGTGGTCGTTATGGCGACGGTAATTTGGCTCATCAGCGTCGGCGGAAGCCGAGTTGGCGACTCACAGCCACGGACTCGGAAACAAAACTGTGATCTGACATATAACCGCGATTCCAGCAAAGAGGAAAGTGACTCGTCGGCACTTGAATCATTCCCGTGTGTTGTTCTCTGGACAGCACGCGGACGGGACTGCAATCATTTCCGGCATGCCCTGGCCGGCTCACGGGTTGCGGTAGTGCTGACCTTGCTTAGAAGCTCGTCCAAAGATTTCGAGACCACCGCCGGCCCGCACATTTGCTGTGCCGCTTCCATTGCGGTCCGCTCGTAAGCTCGCTCCTTGATGACCCGTTTTATCACCGTAGCAATCGTTTCCGGTGAGTTGTCGGGCATGTAAGTGATGCCAGCCTCAAGTTCTTTCTCCAGTGGGCCCATGGGTGTGGTGATGACGTGGCCCCCAGCGGCGAGATACTCGACGATTTTGAAGGCAAAGACGTTCCCAGGAGTTTCGCTCACCTGGTGCGGGTTCATACAGATTTTCGCCGAACACAGGAGTCGAACCAGCTCCGGCCGGCTGACCAACCCGTGAAACACGATGCCCGGAACGCCAGTTGCCATTTGCCGCAGCGCCTCCGTGAATTCACCGTGACCCGTAATATGAAGTTCCCAGCCGGCAAGCCCCACACCGCGCCAGGCTTCGATTAATTGGGCTACGCCGTTCGACCATTGGTGTGTGCCGGAGAACAATACCACATTCTTTTTTCCATCACGCGACTCCTGGCTGACCTTGACGATATCAGCCGCCACCACTCCCCGGAGCAATAGTTTCGGGATTCCGGCAGGCAACTGAGAAAGGAGGTATGGCGAAACCGCCGTACCGCCTGATAGCGATTGGAACAATCGAGCGGATGCGCGAACGTCACGCCTCAGCGCAAACCCATTGAGCTTCTCTCCTTGAACGCTCACGAATCGGTCGTCCTCGTATTCGAGAATTACGGGAAGCCTGAGGCGCTGAATCGCGTAGTTCGCGCATGTGAGTTGAGGAACTTTGAGATTGTAAATAATCACCAAATCATACGGCGCCGCGCGATGGCGAGCCTTAAGCAGCTGAAGCGTGGTTCGGCCGGACCAGGCACCGTTAAGCCGCCGAACGGGTAAAGCAGAAGCGTAGTACACCGGGATGCTGGGATGAAAAGGTTCCTGTTCTGAAAAAGATGGGTAGAATTTCCAGGCGTTTTCGACCACTTCCCCTTGAGATATGATCTCCACGTCATGGGCATTGGCGCGAAGCAACGTAGCGATCACCTCTATCTTAGTCGTGCCCGCCATAGTGCGATTAAGCACAATCGGGCGCCGCTGCAGCAGGGTGGGCCCCTGATAGGGAGCTATGTAAGCTATTCTCATTCTTGAGGCGTCATGCTTCGGGAGAAAAGGGAATAACCTAAGTCGAGCTCTGCGCGAGACTGCTGCGGTACCATGCAATGGTATCGTTCAGTCCTTCCTCGAACTTGATCCTGGCGCGAAAGCCAAACGCTTTCTCGGCTCGGCTGGTGTCCAGGCACCGCCGGGGCTGCCCGTTGGGTTTGCTGGTGTCCCACTCGATTCGGCCCTCGAAAGCCGTCCCCTTGGCGATGAGGTTGACTAGATCCTTAATGCTGATCTCGCAGGAGCTTCCAAGGTTGACAGGCTCGCTGTCATTGTAGCGTTCCGCAGCCAGAAGGATGCCTTCTGCCGCATCTTCAACATGCAGAAATTCCCTTGTAGGCGATCCATCTCCCCACACCACAATCTCGCTTTCGCCCCGATCCTTGGCTTCAAGACACTTCCGAATGAGCGCGGGAATAACGTGGCTGCTAGTTAGGTCGAAATTATCTCGCGGTCCATAGAGATTCACCGGCATCAAGAAGATACTGTTGAATCCGTACTGTTGCCGGTACGCCTGCGACTGGACGAGGAGCATCTTCTTGGCCAGACCATAGGGTGCGTTTGTCTCTTCGGGATAGCCATCCCAAACATTCTCTTCTCGGAAAGGTATCGGCGTTTGCTTGGGATAGGCGCAGATGGTTCCGATGGCAACAAACTTCTTTACTCCCCCGGCCCAGCTTTCATGGAGCAGCGGCACGCCCATCATAAGATTGTCATAGAAGAATTCGGCTGGATGCTCTCGATTTGCGCCAATCCCCCCAACCACCGCCGCCAGATGAAGAACAATATCTGCTTTCGCATCCCGGAGGAGTTGCCGGATATTTTCCAGAACTCGCAAATCGTATTGCTTGCGTCGCGGAACGAACACGTTGGCAGCCCCACGTTGTGCAAGCTTCTCTACGACATGGGAGCCGAGAAAACCCGACCCTCCGGTCACGATTACCCGTTTGTTCTTCCAGAAGCTCCGGCTGTCGGGCCATGTTTTCTCCATGAAACCCATCTCTCCTTCACTGAACGATGAACTGAGCATTGCGATAACGGCCGTCCGCCGGGTTCTTAATCAGCCCGAGCTGTAAAGCATCGCGGATCTCCACGATGCCGTCCTCGACACCGATCTGTGGCTCAAATCCGAGCTCCCGTTTGACCTTGGCAAAGGATACGGTAATGTCTCGCATATCACCGCCGAAGCTGAGATCCTTGTGGGTGATTTTCACGCCCTCCACATGTTTCATCACCAACGCGACAATCTCATCCTTGGTGTAGTTACCGCGGTCTGACCCCAGATTGAAAATCTGGCCGCGGAGCTTCTCCTTTGGCGCTGCCAGCGCCAGGAGTATGCCCTCCACGATGTCGCGGACATGCACGAAGGAGCGCGAGTACCCCCGCTGGTAGATGATCAATTCTCGCCGGGTCATCGCCTCCAGAACGAACTGGTTAATGATCAGGTCAAAGCGCGTCCGCGGGGAGATTCCGAACAACGTTGCGAATCGAAAAACCAATGGAGCGCACTGTGATGTCCGGGCCTTGTCCAGCAGATATTGCTCTGCCGCAATCTTGGTCTCTGCATACAACGACTGCGGGCAGAGCGGTGAGTCCTCCGTGACCGGCTTGCCATCTGTGGTCAGGCCGTAGTTGCTGTAGGTCGACGAGAAGATGAACCGCTGCGATCCAAGCTCCTCGGCCAATTGAAACACCCGCTGCACCGATTCGACGTTGTATCGCCACGCCACCTCTTTTCCGACGGCCTGGCAGGCAGGAAACCCGACGATAGCAGCGAGATGCACAACCGCATGGTATTGATCTTTGATGCGATCGAGAACGAAGGGGTCGCAGAGGTCACCTTTCAGGAAACGGAAATTGGGATGTGAAAAGTACGCGAGCAAGGATTCGCCCCCAAAGAGGAGATCATCCGCAACGGTGACGTGATACCCGCGCTGAAGCAACACGCCGGTGAGCAAGGAGCCGATGTAACCAGCGCCACCAGTAACCAGAATTTGTTGCTGCGAAACGCCGCCAAGGGGCAAGGGCGCGGACGAATTAGACATGGGTACCATGTCGGTCATTAGGTTAAGCAGGAAACGTCGAGAAGCTTTCCGTGGCGTGGACGGGGATTGCTCACACCGAATGAGAGTGAATTACGCCGAGTTGTCGTGCATGAACTCGGCACCATAAGAGCTTTTCAGGAGAATGGCGCGTAGATCGGTGACTCCTTATCCATGCATGACACCCCGTCCGACTACCTTATGCCCCGCCCTGGTGAGTACTACCTCCTGCTCCGCTTGCTCAAGATCGTGTTGCACCATCATTTCTACCAATTTCTTAAAATTCACCTTGGGCTTCCAGCCCAGAACATGGCGCGCTTTCGAACTGTCGCCGAGAAGAAAATCGACCTCAGTTGGGCGGTAATACCGCGGGTCTATTTCCACGTGCTGCGACGAATCAATTCCCACAAGTGAGCTGGCCAGTTCCAGGAATTCGCGCACCGAATGCGCCTCACCGGTCGCTATGACGTAATCATCCGGTTTGCTTTGCTGCAACATGAGCCACATTGCCTCAACGTAATCGCCCGCGTAACCCCAGTCGCGCCGGGAATCGAGGTTTCCCAGGTAGAGCTTGTCCTGCAGGCCGTGCTTGATCCGCGCCAGCCCCTTCGTAATCTTCCGTGTCACAAACGTCTCGCCACGGCGGTGAGATTCATGATTGAAGAGAATTCCGTTGCACACAAACAATCCGTATGCTTCCCGGTAATTCACACAGAACCAATGCGCCGCTACCTTGCTGACCGCATACGGACTGCGTGGGTAAAAAGGCGCAGATTCGTTTTGCGGTGGTTTGGTGGCTCCGAACATCTCGGAGGATCCGGCCTGATAGAACTTGACGGCGCCGGTGTTCCTGGAGTAGTCACGAACCGCCTCCAACAGATGAAGCGTCCCGGTGCCGACAACGTCGGCAGTGTATTGCGGTTGGTCAAAGCTGACCCGCACATGCGACTGCGCCGCGAGGTTATAGACCTCGTCTGGCCGGACACTTTCCAAGATCTTCCGCAGGCAGCCGGCGTCGGTCATATCGCCGTAGTGCAGGTACAGTTTCACCCCGGCTTCGTGAGGATCGGCATAGATCGGATCAATCCTGTCGGTGTTGAAGGTGGACGCACGTCGAATGACGCCGTGGACTTCGTACCCCCGTGCCAGCAGAAACTCCGCCAGAAACGATCCGTCCTGGCCAGTAATCCCAGTTATGATTGCTTTTTTCATGAATTGTGTCCGTGAGAAGTTGGCCGGCCGAGGCTTTTCCGGATGGGTCTGGTATGGAGCGCCACGCTATTCTTTGTCACCAAGCTGATTCGCCGATCCGCTCCGTTGCCAGCCCGTATCCGCCAAGCTCGATCTTCCGTTGAGCGCCGCGTAGACACCCAGGGTCATTCCGCCTACAAGATCCCACGAATTCCGAGCGTTAGCGTAATCCTTTATCTCCTGCCGCCGAGTTTTCAAGTTCTTGAAAAGTTCACTTTCAAAATATACCTCGAGCGTCCGAGCCAGGGCCGCGGGATCGCACGGCTTGCATAGGTACCCAGTCCGGCCTTCAACTACATCGTCGCGAAAGGAGCCCACGTCAGTCGCAATCACTGGCAAGCCGAAGCTATAGGACAGAAAGAGGACGCCACTTTGAAACACTGCCGTGTAAGGCAAAACGGAGACGTCGGCGGCCTTGAAATACAGTTCCGTATCGCCATCCGGCACAAATTCGGTCTTCCTGATGACTCGTGCGCCGCTCGAATCACGGTCGAGTGCCTCCAGAATGTCACGCAGGTACTGCATGGATTCCTTCTTCGGCTCACCGGCTATGATCAGCCGATAGCCTCCTGGCTTGGGAGCAATCTGCTGGAATGCGGCTACCAAGTGCTCCAAACCCTTGTACGGCCGAATGGCGCCGAAAAACAGAATGGCCTTTTCGTCGCTTCCGATCCCCAAGCGCCGCTTGGCCTCCGCGGATGTGAGCTGTGTGTCCGGAACTGAGTTGTTAATCCCGAAAGGTATGACCGTGGCCGCTTCTTTGCTAACGCCATACTCTTGCAGCAGTTCGTCCTTCATCCTCTCGGTGTGAACAAAAATATGATCTGCCAGCCGATATTGGATCTTCAACGAAAGCCGGTTGAGCAGCGAGTCGCTCGCGTCCCTTCGGCCTGCATTGACATTGTGCGCGGTCAGAACGAGCTTCTTGCCCAGCATTTTGTAGTACAGCATGAGCAAGGTTCGATCAAATAGGTGGACCTTGTTGTTCCATAAGATGTGAAAAATCTTTGGCCTGGCAGTCGCGGCGTATCGAAGAAGCCGGACATAGAAGATCAACACCCTCATCAGCTTGCTGGCCAAACCAACCTGTTGTCGCGGATCCCCTTGCAGATTGAGAAATCTCAACCCGGGAGTGCTGTGCATCTCAGGGCTGTCAACTTCATCGCTGCCGATAACGTCCAGGCCCACGCCTTTTGAGCTCAATGCCATAGCCAAGCCGAAGGCGTATGGTCGGTCAAAACCGCCCGTGAGCAGGCCTACCTGGACCTCCATCCTCTTCGTCGGCGCAGCGGTCGTGGGAGGGCTGACATCCTTCGTAACGCCATGCGAAACCGAAATACATGTTGCCATTGTCAGCCTCTATTACCTGTCAGTTGCGCCGCTCGCATTGGAGAACCTCAAACGACTCCTCCAATGTTGACTGTGCTTGCGGGTACCTCAGTGCGGTGGTGATGTTGAAGCAACTTCTGCGCTGAGGTTCGGATCTTGGGTTGTGGAAGTTCCGGAACTGTGGTGATCGCTAAGAGAAGGAATATCCATACCGGAGCCATCATCCTGAAGAACGCTGCTTCGGTAAAGTTGTAGACCAGGCCAACGACGAAAAACGCCAGCATCAGCCTGCTTGTTGGGAGATTGCGGCGGTACGCAGCCACAACTGTCCGGTACCCGGTGGCTAGGACGGCAGCCAGCAACGCCACTCCCGTCCACCCCAGGTTCAAGAAGACCTCGATGTAACCGTTATGAGCCTCGGCCGGCCCCCACGTGTACACGCTCCAGATCCTTTCCAGTCGTGGCCCAAGCCAGAAACTCTCGAAGCCGGTCCCGAGCAATGGGTGCACAGGCATGCTGGCGATCAGGGCCCAAATGGCAGTCCGGTCAGTGAGCGTCGGGTCCCTTCCCATTGTTTTGAGGATGCCTGGGCTGAGGCCGAGGAACAGAACAGAGACGGAAACAAAGAGCACAGCTGCCACCAGTAGGTGCACAACCGCTGGCCTTCGAACAACCAAACGAGAGTTCGCCGCCCAAAGCAAAGTGCTGCCAAGCAGGAAACAGGATAAGGAGGTCATCGAATTGGCGATCCAGAACAGCCACAGAACCATCGCCAGAATGACACTGTGAGCGATCAACCGGCGGGTCCGATCCAGGCCTTTCCGGTCGTTGTAGGCAGCAAGAAAGCGCCACAAGGCTCCCAGTCCGAACAACAAGCATATCGCCCCAAGAGTGTTCTTGTCCGTTGTGACTCCTGTGTAGTGCGCCTTCCAATCCCACCGACCGTATCCCTTTCCGAGGTCGGGATAATACTTGATGAACAAAATGGACAAGGGGATAAGGAGGTAAGTCGCCCGCGCGAGGAGTCGCTTGACTGCGGCGAACGGTTTGCGGTCGCTCAAGACGACCAGAACCATAACGAGGTCGCCCAGGGCCTTGGTCCAACGCTTGAACGCTACGTCGGGGAAGTCGGACCAGAGAATGCTCACGGCGCAGTAGAGGAAGAACAAAAGGATTGGCAAATTCGCCCGCAGGAGCCTCCCAACCCGCTGTCTTCTGCTGATAAGAACGGCTAACCCGACCGCCAACAAACCCGTGTACACTAGCCGGTCGAGGGGACTCCCCTCCAGGTACCGGTCGGCTGGATCCGCCAGTATCCCTACATCGCCCCATCCAAATGCCGCCAGCCACTGGGCCAGCGATCGCGAACAAGCAAGCAACAACCAAACCACAGGAATCCAAAGGGCCCCCGAGGTTCGAGCCTTCTCGTCCCGGTCGAGCCAAAAAAGTCCCCCGATTAGGAGCGCATAAAAGACAGTGGCAATCCACGGGGACATTCATGGCCTCCCCGAGAGCATCTTTGACGGGAAGCTCTGAGTCATTTCGGGTCCAGGAAAAGGCGGTGCAGGTGTTCTAGCCTGAGCACTTTGTGGATCGCGGTCACGTAGTTTTGATCTCCTCTTTTAGGAAGTTTCCGTCACGGATTGGGATTTGTGGTTGTACCACGTGCTCCGGACTTCACGGAACTTGGCGAGTACCGATTCGGGGACACGGTCGCGAAAACTGTGATGCAAGCCGAGACGGAATGCGAGCTGTCCGACAGCGTTCAAAGGTACGTAGTAGCGAGGCAGATCAATACGTCGGAACCCGTTGCTCTCCTTAAAATCGCTGAGGCTGTCCCGCTGTTTTTTCCCATAAGCGAAGCTCGAGTAAACAAGATAAGGGAGGCCGTGTTTCTCGCAGGACTTTACTGCCTGGGCGACCAGCGCATTCGTCGGGGACTTGTCCCTGTGCTTGACCATGGCGACAATATGCATCACCGCAGCCTGGGACCGAGCTTGATCGGTTGTAAGCTTTACGAAACCGATCAGCTTCTCTTCGAGAAAGGCCCCGATGAAGATGCTGGTCTCCATGAAGGTCGCACTCATCTTACGCACCGTCTCGACATCTTTGCCATAGTGGGGGAACAGTCTTCCCTGGCGCACCGGGCACTCGTTGTAGATTTCCCAGATCCCGCTTACCAGGGCGTCATCGAAAGATACCTCCCGGACCGCTATCCCTTTCTTCTCGGCGCGCCGGACCATGTTGCGGGTCTTTCCGTCGATCTGCTGTGTCCACCAGTGTTCAAATGTCGATATCGGTAAAGCAGCCACGTTGCCCCACTCCATCGCATAGCTGTATTCCGGTGACGTGTGAGGCAGCTTCTGCATGAATGTAAAGAGGTCTACCCGAATCCCGGACTCCCGCAGGTACGCGAGTGCTGCCTGTGGATTCTCCAGGTACTCAAATCCTTCGGCGGCCACGCGGGCAATCCGGACCAGCCGGCCCTCGATTTTTATATCCGTACCACAAATATTCATAAACACATTCCCTCCCCGAGCACCCACGCCAGCATATCGCGAGGAGTACTTTTAGTTACTCGCTGCTCTTTTCTTGAGTGCTCGGTACATCATCCTTAGCTTATCCCCACCTGCAACGCACGAATAGCTCAACACATTGGTGCATGAATCGAATCGCCCCGCAAAGTAAACATCTCTACCGTTGTCCCCACACAGATCGCTCTTGAATTTATATGTTCCCGGGTTTGTCAACGGATTAATTCCATGCAGGTCGTAAGTAGAAAAGCCACTGTGTTTCAACCATTCGATAAACTTCCAGTGCAGGAGATAGGAGCCTCTTTGTTTCAGGCCAGAATTGCTGGTTGCGCCAAATAGATAAACTGCCGTGGTTCCCATTGCGCTGCAAACAATACCAGCACACGGTTTGCCGTCTGCCATGCACAGCAGGACCTTCATTTTGAATCTCTCAGGCAACCGGCCTTGCATCAATCTGAATTCATTGATGTCATTGGGCTCCACAAACGCCTTCCGGTCCACCATTTCCCTGTACATTTTGATAAACGTCTCAAATAACTTGACCTCCGGGCCTTCAACAATCTCTAGTCCATTCTTCTCCGCAACCTTCAGGTAACGGTGCCAGTGCGGCCTGAGACTCTTCCGCAAATCCTCGAGCGGGCGCTTCAAATCGAGCAGTAGCGTTCTGTCAGGCTTCTCCTGGCCTAGCGATGTGAAGCCTTCTTCACTGAGAATTGATGCCAGACACGGACAATCATCATTAAATAGAGTCGGATAGAGCCTTAAGACCAGCCCACGCCTGCATGCATACTCATTCCGTAAAGCTCGGATGGCCTGCCGAAATGTCTCTGCGTCCGCTTCGCCGCGGCGGCGCCAGAGTGGTCCCCATCGGACGTAGGCGATGCCAGCCCTGATGACGGGCAATTTCATGATTCTTGCTTGAGCGACGGCGACGATATCTCCGTTCTTTCTCAGGAGCAGATGACTGATGTTCTCCCGGCCGCCTCTCACTTCGTCATAGGACCAGGTCTGGTAGATGTTCGCGTCGTCAAACTGTTCCAGACTCTCACACCACACCGGTTCGTCCACGGTGTCAACCTCCGATGCGTAACCGGAACTCAACCCGCGAAGTTTGTTTAATTTGATCAAGGAAACCTGGTCGGTCTTAGTGACTTTTAGTGGAAGCGCGTCTGCACTCGCACAGCTTCCAACCCCAGGGGTTCGCAATGAGACTGTGGTTGTAGCGTACCGAGCTGACCAAAGATATTATCCATGATTCTAGCGGTAAGCAGGATTTCCCGGTACGGTACGGGCACCGGCGTGCCCCGAACGATGGAACTGTAGAAAGACTCGATCAAGTACTTCATGCCGGACTTCATGTGGAAGTCCCTTGCCATGAAGGTCCTCGCGTTCGTGGTCAGATTTCCGAAAAGCTGTGATGCAAGCATCACGGGGGGAATGAATTTCTCGACATAGCTTTTGAATCGATCACCCCGAAGCCTGATCAATGTTTCATGATCCTGATCAAGAACCAGACCGTTTTGTGGACCATAGATACGAAACTGATGAAGCGAGGGACGCATCTGCGACGAAAACGTGAAGTAGGCTGTGGTACGCCCCTCTTCAGAGATGATCACTCGGAGTTCATCCACGATCTCCGTTTCTCCCATACTCCTAAGGTGAGGGCTTACAAAGCCGTGCGCGATCACCTGAGGTGCATCGCTGGTCAAAAACTCCGCTATCCTGGCAATGCCATGGCTGATAATGTTCTGTAGTAACTTTCCCGGCAATCTGCGGACCCAATGTTGCTTGTCGCTAAGCAGCGCTCGCGCATAGGCAGGATCGCTGAGGTCGTAGCAAAAATAGCTTTCCATGTGCACCGGAACGCCGCCCAAGTACCCGCTCTTGACCAGAGCCCGCATGCGCCTGGTGACGTGGCTGAATTGATCGTCATGTCCTACGGTCAGCTTGAGCCCTCTCTCATCGGCCAGTGCAACGAGTGTTTGGGCCTCCTCGGCGTGGAGTGTGAAAGGCTTCTCGACATAGACATGGCAGCCCCGTTCCAGACAGGACCTGGCGATCTCGAAGTGGCTTTCCGCGGGCGTCGTGATGTGCACAACATCGGGCCGGGCGTCACTCAGAAGTTCAGTCAAGTCACTGAAGTGACGCTTAACCGGAAACCTTTCGGAAAGCTGCCTGGCCATCAGCGGCTCCCGGTCACATACCCCAACGATCTCGCAGCCGTGGATTCTCTGGATTTGGGAGGCATGAGAATCGGCGATTTTTCCGCATCCGACGAGCGCGACTTTAAGCATGTCGTCTCTCCCGGCAGGCTTCGAAATAACGAATCAATCCCTCGGTCATGGGCACCTTCGGCGTCCAGCCCAACCTCGACTTTAACTTCTGGTTGCTATAGCGAGTCCTCTTCCATTCCGTGTGCCATCTTCTACGATTGAAGGCGGGTGGCAACTGACCCTGTGACCAGCTCGAATACTTCTCCCACATGCAACAAAGCACATAACTCACAAAGTGAGGAACGTAGATGGATGCGAAGCGCCTCACCTTACGTTTATACAGACGCAAAAACTGTCTGCTGGACGGAAGATTGTCGTCCACCACATTGAAGACTTCTCCCTCGACTCCTGCCTTCACTCCTGCAAGTACGATCGCATCGGCGCAGTTATCAACGTAAGTCAACGGCACGGGGTTCGATCCTCCCAGATGCAGGAAGACTCCAAAGCTGTCGATCCCTACCCGGCCAGTGATGCTCTCTTTGCCGGGGCCGTAAACAGAACCGGGTCGGACGATGACGTACGGAACCCCGAATCGCTTGCCATACTCGGTGACAATCTCGTCCTGTTTTATCTTCGCGAAGCTATACGCGTCGCCGCAGCGGTCGGCATGGTTTTCCACTGGCGAGGACTCGTCCAACAGCCGCCACCGGGATTTCTGCGTGTTGCTGTAAACCGCGAACGAACTAATATTGACGAATCGGAGCAGGGATCTGTGCCGCAGGCTTGATTCCAGAAGATTGCGCGTCGTGACAACCGAATTCATAAACGCATCGGGAAAGGACTTGTCGCCACCGGCAGCTAAGTGAAAGATAACCGCCACACCCTTGGTCGCCGTGAGGCAGTCCTCGGGTGACAGAAGATTCCCTTTGATCACTTCAACTCGCGCCACCTCTCGGTGGCGACCCGCGATGGCTTCGAGTCTAGCTACGTCACTCGATGGCCTGGCAAACGCGCGCAAGTTGCGGAAACCGTGACGCAGCAGGCCCTCTACGAGGGCGGGCCCAATGAAACCGCCTGCCCCTGTGATCAGGATGGGATCGTCCGGGCCGATGATGAAAGCATCGTTTTCCGCGGGGCATACATTTCTGCGATCGGTGGCACATGGCTCTGCCCTCATGTCCGCATCCGCATCCGCATCCGCAATAAGCATATCTCTATGGTTTGAAGAGTGAAAGTAGCGAGTCATGAACCTGGAGCGCCCGGGAATCCCCCCTAGCGGCAGACCCGCAGTCTCCGCTGTTCTGAAGGGATTTCATGGTCAACACCGCAAATCTTCATGAACTGCCTAGTTTGCCCGGAAAGCTCCGCTGGGAGATGACGAAACTGCGCGCAATCGGGAGATCGCCGGCCTGACGGAAAATTTCGCCTCCGGTCAGAAACCGATATTCTTCAGGGTTGACGGGATGGGTCTCGAGTTCCACGACAAACTGGCGAGCCAACGAGAAGATTCGTTGCAGACGACTCGCAGGCTTGAGCGGCGGTAGCAAGAATAGGAAGTCGGCCAGACGGTGGTGCCGGGCCAGTATGTGGTCCACACCTCGGCGATAGAGACGGTTTAACAAGCTCTTCTCTCCCCGCTGAAATGACAAGTTTCGCCGGACAAGGGTTCCGGCCGGTAGTAGTCCTCCAAGGAGCACGTTGGCGCAGAGGTGCATGTGATGATGGCCATCGAGCCGCTCCGGCTCGGCCCCATAGAGACGACAGAACTCGTCTTGCTGGGTCGCCACGACGTACTCGAAGGAGCGGACGAGTCCGGGGTGAAAAACTATCTGAGCAAAGGGATGCTGCAGCAAGTACGCAGCTAGTCTGTGCTGATGTTCCACGAGCCGTGGGGGAGGGTGCGACGCGGAAAACGACGACGTAAAATTGAGGTGGAGGCCGGTGTCGATTCCTCGTTCCCGGGCCAGGGCCGCGGCCCGCTCCGAATCCTCCATGAAGACCATCGCACTCACGGACGAGACGGTTCCCCGCAGGGCGCAATCGAGGATCCTCCCCGTGGTGCCGGGATCTCGTCCCCAATCGTCGGCATTTATGATGAGAAGACCGGCATGAGATACCTCGCTGTTCTGGCGTGCAGAATCGGCAAAGGGGGCAGGCTTCATCTCCGACGGAACGGGAGAGTTGCGGGGTTGGACCGAGACTTTATCGGCTTCGTTGTCCATCAGGGTTGAATCGACATCAGGTTGGCTCGAAGGCGCAACGAGCGTACCCGCACCACCAGAAAGTCTTGCCGCGGCAGGCATAGACCTGATGCGATGAAAAAGGCTAATCAGAAACTGAAACCAATGATGAGGAATGAAAATGCTCATACGATCTTACGCTCAGATTTTAGCCCCTCCGGAGGATGCTGTCAGCTGTGATTGCGAGGGAATCCGGTTGCAGTTGAGAAACCTCTGGAAAAATGCTGCTCTGGAACTCGCTAGAGCTGACTGCTGGCCTCCCTTGACACCGCAATTCCGATCGTTTTGGACAGGCTCTGCCGCAACCTCTGCATCTGCTCACGCTGGTGGAACCGGATCAGCTCCGGAGAAACCGGCCTCTGAACACGAGCTATCCAAGCGCACCCGTAACCGGCAAGCAGGGACAGACCGCCCAGCAGATAGGGCTTTCTTGCGATCTGGTAGCACCCTCTGAATAGCTGCCATAAAGGATGGCCCCCCAGGTAATAATCCTGCTTGCCAAGCAAGAAGTTTGCCATCAATTTACCAGCCGACGCTGTGCCCATTGGGCGATGGTGGTGGCAGACCCGTTCCACGAAGGTTCGAGTCTTCCATCCCTTCATTCGCGCCGTCGTCACCGCAATCCAATCGATTCCACCACCTTTGACCTGGACGTAACCGCCGATCTGTTCGAAACATTCGCGCCGAAAGAGTTGGCATGCACCGGAGACATGTTCCACAGTCGTGAATCTGAAATCGTACGAAGTAGTTCCTTCAACGAATGGAGTCCCTGCAACTCCGAGCTTCGAATCCGCGGCGAACTTGGCGAGCAAGAACTCGAAATGGTCCTTGCCGAAGGTGATGTCAGCATCCAAGTTCCCGATGATGTCGAAATCTTCGTACCGCACCTTCTCGCAGCCTGCGTTGAAGCACTGGACCTTGGCGGCGAAGTGCCGGTCTCTACGCTCCGGCATCCGCACCAGTTCTATCCACGGGTAATCGGCGAGGTACTTCTTGACGATGTCATCGGTACGGTCTGTAGAGCCATCGCTGACGATGACCCATTTCCGCGGGAGCACAGTCTGGGAAATCACCGATCGAATCGTCTGCTCAATGAATCCTTCCTCATTGCGGGCCGGGGTAATCAAAACATACGCTAAGTCTTGCGCTCTCATGCTGGATCTGATCCGTTTCCTTCCGCAGCTGTTCCCTCTGTTAGGAGAGGGCGACGCAGGTGTCGATGGTATGTTTCAGACCGAGGCCACGAGTGGGTTCTGAAGCGACCGCACTAATCGCGGTATTCTGGTGCGGCTCACGCCCATTATGGACTCGTAACTGCAAATTGGGTAGATCGTCACCCGTATCGACCGCAATCTTCGCATGCAGTGCGCCTGACTCCCAACTGATGTTTTCAAACACAGCCGCCCGACGTTTTCGAAACCAGGACACTGCCTGCGTGGCGGTCGCGAACCAAGCTCCTCTGGCCTTGAGTTCGTCAACCAGGTGCAGGTAAAAGTCACCCCATAACCTTTCAGGCGCGATGCTCCGGTCATGCCAGTTCACAGTGACGCTGCCGCCAAACTGAACCGCGTTGTCGATGATACTGCCAACTCGCTGGGTGGCTTCGGAGAAGGAAAGATCAAGATAGCAGGAGAAGAATAAGGCCGTATCCATGACATGCAGCGGCAACTCGAGCAGCCGGGTGGCTTCCAATGGTTTGTACGCCTGAGTCGTTCCCGCGCGATAACCAACCGTCTCGTTGTAGCCAATCGTGGAATCGTAGTCAGCCCCCGCCCTTTCCAAGGTCACTGGTGATTGCTCATCAAAATACAGCCAATGCATTCGTACGCCGACTTCCCGCGTGCCCGTGATTCGACGAATTTGTTCTAGTTCCTCACGTCCGCTGGAACTGTCAAGCCAGGCATCGATCCCATGTACCCCGATTTCGCAGCCGGCAGACATCAGTTTGTGGATTTGAGCTTTGATGTCGGTAGCACCGTAGCGAGCAGCGCGGCGGCTGGGCGCCGAGTCTTGCCCACTGCGCCCTGGACAATCCTTGAAGGGAATCACGAAGAACGAGGAGCGTGTTCCCTCTTCCAACTCGGCGTAGCGATCGAACTCGTACCAGAAGTCCTTTGCCAGACCCAGATGAACCAAGGGCAGCTTCAAGGCTGCCGCCCAATTCGTCAGGAGATTACGCAAGGGCGCCCGTCCCCGGAACACGTCGAAGACGGAACCCATAACGGCACGGTACAGAAACCCGAACATCGTGTGGTCAAACTTGTGTTGGCGAATCGAGGGATGATCTACGTCGTGGGTCAAGCATGCAATGAATCGGTACCCATCTGGAACTGGCGGGATCTCAACCAGCGGGATCCCACTCCCGACGATTAGATCGCGCAACAACGCAATGTGCAGTTCCAGCGCCGGCACGCCGGCGTTCGCGGCAGGCTGGCCCGCTGTCAGCAACGCGCGGACCTCCCCGAAAAGGTCATAGCCTATGCGTACCACTGCCCTTCCTCGAGACTGGTGATGGTATATCCCCGGTTCCCGGGACTCTTCATCAACCAGGACGGCGGCTCCGTCCCCAAAGGTTAAGCTATCTCCATAGATCGCGATTCGGGCTCCCTTGTAGGACAGCATGCGAGCGTTTCTTTCCTGAGAAGCAATCTCAATCTTTTCTTCAGCGTCAAACGGTAGCTTCTGACCGGCATAGACCAGGATCAGGTTCGCGGTGTTCTCGTCGAAGTTGCCATCTCCCGCGCACAGTAAGACTTCGTACTGCCGGTTGCTCCGATAGAACTCCCACGGAGTCTTGAACAGCTCGAAGAACTCACGGACGACTGTGTGTTCCGACGGATTTGCAATAATGCCGATCATTGCCAGCAGGATCTTGGTGAAGGACGGTTAAAGGCTAGGCGAGCAACTCAATCGCGCGGAATCCGCGGACTTCAGGTGGAGTAAGAGGTGAGCCAAGGCCTTGAACATTGTGGCCTGTCCCCAATGGAGCATCGGGATCTTTGCTTTCACGAGCGGATACTGTCGATAGTAGAAGTACCCCTTCGAATCCTGCATGTTTCGGATCGCCCAAGCAGCCACTTTTCCGGCCAGCTCGAGACACTTCGGATCGCGGTCGGAGAAAAGTGCCAAGGTGTCGATTGATTGTGCCACGCACTGGATATCCACCGGATAGGTTCGCGTGTGGTAATACTTCGGGCGGCCGGTGTCTTCGAAAAAGCGGGCTTTGTAGAAGCTCAGGCCTTTGTCGAGATTGGGGCGAAACTCCTCGTCGCCGCTAGCCTCGATATAGCAATCCAGGCTGTCCAGGTTGTAGCCAGTGTGGAAGTTATCGATCCAATGATATTTGAGGTCTTCTGCATACCACCAGGATCCGTCCGGGAGTTGCCGCGAGCAACTATACTCCATCGCAGAACGGGCAACACGCAGGTACTCCTCATTCCGTTTGTGCTTCGCGGTTCGGGCCAGAAGACTCGCACCCAGCATGTTGGCATTGTGGATGGAGCTCTGCCGATGGGCCAAGTAACTCAGACAATCGCCCCGACTGGTCTTTTCGCGGGGCAACTCGAGGATCCACTTGCATGCGCTTTCTGCAATACTTAGAAACCACTCCCGCCCGGTAATTTCGAAAGCTTCGAGGTAGGCGTGACCGATTGAACTCGTCCACACAATGATTGGATCGTCCTTGGTGTACGAACCACCGCGAGACACAAAATCGAAATGATTGCTCCAACTGTGGTGTTGGAAACGAGGCACCTTGTGCTTGTCAAGCCACTCCAAGCAGACAACTGCTTTGTCAAGATACTGTTGCTGCTGGGTCGCTCGATAGAGCGTCAGATATCCCCATGCCATGTAGCCCCGGCCCTTAGTGGAATCTTGCGGCCGAACTCCAAACAACGGCCGAAGATTGAAGGGACATTGCCGGATCGCCTGCTGCAAGATGCGCTCGGCCAATTCATTGCCAAAGGCCAACGGACGGGCCCAGGAGGACAGTCCGTCAAACGGCTCGTAGCCTCGGTAATCGCGCTCCTCTACCCATTTCTGAATCAGATCGAGGGCTCGCTGGACTTCACGGGTAACACTCGCCTGAGAATTGCCACTCGGGGCGATAGAGCTCATTTCGGCTATGGCACCTGAACTGTGGCTCATGGAGTTTTGCCCCCTTTGAAAAGGCCGCCGATCAGATTCACCAGGTTCTGTCTCTCCTGGCGCCAGCTGTGGGCCAGGTAGATCTCCTGCCCGCGTTCTGCAACCTCGATGGCCTCGCTGGCATGAGCAGCAACATATTCGATTCTCTGCGCGAGCTCCCCAGAGTTGCCCGACTCGAAGAAAAACAGCGACTCGGGAGTGAAGTAGTCCTGGATGCCTGGCGTGCTCGGAGCCACCACCGGCTTCCCCAAGGCCAGATACTCGAAGATGCGAGTGGGCGTGTTGATGTCGGTAAACGCATTTCGTTGATTGGGGATGACGCCCACATCACAGTCTTCAATTTCATGGACAAGATCCTCGAGTCGCTTCGGCCCCAGATACCGAACTGCCTCTTTCAGGCCCAAGTTGCTGGCCTCTTTCAATACCCGTTCGAGAAAAGGAGTTTTCTTGCCATAGATCCTCAGTTCCGCGGTGGGAACAGTCTTTCGTACTCGTGCGAGAGCCTTGACAGCGAGGTCCAGGCCATTCCGCTCGACTAACGATCCATGGTACATAATCACGAAGCGCTTAGTCGGCACTTGGTTTGTGGAGGCGTAGGAGCGTGGCGTGCGGAACGGGAAGATCTCGCCATCAGGGGAATTCATCACCACGCCAATCTTTTCCAGCGGACAACTACGCGCCCCAAAGATTCGCTTGCACGCCAAGTTGACGGTGAGTACCAAGTGCGCGCGCGCCAGGCTCCACTTCTCGAGCCGCTTGATCAGCCGAACGTTGAAGCTGCTCTCGTCAATCCCGAAGATTGTGGTCATGAGTTCGGGCATCGGATCGTGCAGGTCGAGAATCACCTTGGCTCCCAGTGCTTTCGGTACCAGCGCACTCAGAACAAGGATGTCGGGCATATTGTGCACGTACACCAAGTCATACCGCCGCTTTAACGACCGCAGGGCCACAATGGCGGCGGAGATCAGAATGAAGGCGGAATACTGATAAGCGTAGTCGAACTTGCCGCCCCGGCGGTGCTTGATTGCGACGCGGCGCACGTCGACGCCGTTTAGAACCTCACACTTGGGAGCTTTTTCATCCGCCAGGCATATCAGGTCGACGCTCGCACCTTCCTTGAGCAGCGCATCCGCGGCGCGACGAGGTCGCGGATCGGACGGGTAGGTGGAAAACATGACCATCGCCACCCGCTTACCGGAAAGGCCCGAACTGGTCGAGATGTTCGAATCGGCCATGGGGGAAGGATCCCTGGATAGTGCGGGGGAAGACCGATCTGCGCTTGAATAAGTTTCGTGGGTGGGAGTGTTCATAAGGTCGAGTGCTGTACCCCCAAGCAATTGCTACTCTGTACCCGTACGCTGCAATTGATGTGAATCAGTGCGTGGTCTTTGCACTGGCTTCATCTCCTCGGCGGTGGAGCCTCTGCGGGCATCGCGCTCGATTTTCATCCGATTGGAGATCCGGATCGCATCGAGAACCACCGAATGGTCAAACCTGCGCAGGATTTCAATATTGGGCATCACGCAATGACCGCCGATGACACCAGGACTGTATTTCACGGAGGGGAAAAATTTGATTTCTTCGTAGAACGAGACGATCTCGTCATAATCCGCACCCGAGCGATCACAATATCTCTCAAGCTCCTGCGCCCAAGCGATCATGAGGCCGAAGTACGTCGTTTCGGTGAGCTTCGCCAGTTCCGAAGCTTCCGGGGACGACAGGATCTTCGTCTTCATGCCCACGGACTCGAAATGCTCAGCGGCCAGCTGTGCAGCCGCAGGATCAATCGCCCCCACGAACTTCACATACTTGGAAAGTTCGTCCAGCATGTGCGCGTGTTTGCCGCGCACCGGACTGTGCACCACGGCGGCGCCCGTGCGCTCCGCTACCGCTCGGGTTGTCCCGATTCCCACCGTGCTGTTGATGATCGTGACTGCCGGCTTCCAAAGCTCGATGTAGCGGGCGGTTTCACCTACAAAGTCCTTGATCTCGAAGGGGTAGCACACATGCAGCACATCGACCTCCGTGATCCGCTCGTCCGGGGGCGTGATGTCCACCCCGACTACATCCTGGTGTTTGGAAATGAGCTCGAGCAGGGGCTTCCCCACCTCGCCAAGTCCGACGACAACTACCCTCTTATCTTTTCTCATGGCCTTACTCCTCCTCCGAGAGCTGTTCAACTGACGTACATTCGCCGGTCCGTTTTAGACCTCGCCACGAAAACTGGTCGTGATGTACCGACATCTAGGCGGTGCGCTCCACGGCGGTCACGGGAACCGTCTCCCAGGCTGCTTTCTTGGGAGCAATTACCTCCGTCGTGAAACGCAAGACCTGCTCCACCACCCGAGACTGCTGCTCAGCTGTTAATTGCGGATGCATCGGTAACGATACGATCTCGCCAGCGATTCTCTCGCAGACCGGGAAGTCCCCTTTGCGGTAGTTGAGAACGCGGTAGGCTTTCTGAAGGTGCAGGGGGACCGGGTAATGGATTCCCGTGCCGATGCCTGCTTCATTCAGGTTGGCAATCAGGCCTTCACGATCTTCGACACGCAGCACGTAAAGGTGATAGACGGCGCGCGACCAGGAGGGTTCGTAGGGCGGGATTACTTCAGGGTTGCCGGTGAACAGGCGGTTGTACTCAGCGGCACGCTCGCGGCGCTGGGCGTTCCACTTCGCCAAATGGCTTAACTTGGCGTGAAGGATGCCGGCTTGAATGGCGTCCAGTCGGCCGTTGTAGCCTTCCACATC